>CAUZHA010000008.1:0-68346 GCA_963579555.1 Planctomycetes bacterium UBA1146 | reverse complement strand
ATTCACGCTTCCGAGTGGAAAGGTTCTATACCGACAAGAAGGTCAACTCTCTAGCGGTTGGAGATTTCAACGGAGATGGGAAACCTGATCTGGCCTACTACTGCGACCCTCCGGAGCTCGAGATCGTCTACCAGGGAGAGACCTGGGGAGCGAAACGAAAACGCTATCCCATCCGCGATGGCGCCCGCTCGACCTCTGCATTGCAGGTCGCCGATCTCGACGCAGACGGAAAGATGGACCTCGTTCTCCTCGGCGCTCTGAAGACCTACCTCTTCTACCAGCAGAAGAGCGGAGGCCTGGGGCAACCGACGATCCTGAACAATGCCCGGGAAGGCATCACCTCTCTCAAGCTGCGCGACCTCAACTCCGATGGAAAAGTTGACCTGGTCTACTTCAGTCCCTCCTCAGAAGAGCCGGTCCTCACACGCATCCAGCGCGGCAGCGGCTTCGCCCCCCTCATCGCCAGCCGGCTGCTGGCCCTGCAGGCCTGGGCCCTGCACACTGAGAACAACACTCCCCTGCTCTACACGATCCAGGGTAACTCCCGAAGAATCAAGGCCTACCGATGGCAGGACAAGGAGGTCCCGGGCGGCCTCGGCAGTCCCAGCCTCCTGGCTCTTCGAAAGAGCGGCGACAGCGCCAAACGTAAACAGATCATCAGCGACGTGAACCGGGACGGAAGGCCCGACCTGGTCGTGAGCTACCCCGAGACCGCCCAGCTGGAGGTGACCTTCCAGGGTGCCGACAACGTGCTCTCCAGCTCAGCCTCCTATCCCACCCTCGCCGAGGTCAACAGCCTGGCCAGCATGGATGTCGACGGTGATGGTCATGAGGAAATCGTCGTCAGCAGTGCCAAGGAAAAGGCCATCGGCGTGAGCTCCTGGAACGGCAAACGGCTTGCGATCCCGGAGACCTGGTCCCTGCCCGCGGAGCCTGTCCTGCTCTCGGTCGCCCCGTTGACAAAAAAAGGCAGCCAGCGCGCCTGGGTCGTGCAGCGGGGAGGAGACGGAAAATACCAGCTTCGAGTTCTCTCGCTCCAGCCCGGCGGGAAGGTCAGGGAGGACGCATCCATTGCGATTCCATCGAAGGGTTCATCGCCAAACAGGCTGGCTCTCTTCGACGGCAACGGCGATGGCGCCACAGACCTGATCACCTTTATTCCATACCAGGACCCGATCTTCTTTCTCCAGGAAGGCCTCGAGGGGAAGGAGGGCGAAGGCTGCACCTTCAAGAACCTCAGCCAGCAGGCCGACTTCGGACAGGGACAGCTCGCGAAGCTCCAGCCAGCCGCCCTGACCGTGGTTAACGGGGGGGAACGAGCGGGCCTGATGGTCACCGCGGGAAGCTACGTCCGCATTCTCGAGCTCGACAAGAAGAACCGGCTCAAGGTTCTTGATCAGCACAGCGGCCGCAGCTCCGAGGCGAAGCTCAAGGCCTGCACGCCCCTGGACCTCGATGGGGATGGAACCGACGAAATCGTCCTGATCGACTCCTCGGTCAACTCCCTGGAAATTCTCCAGAAGTCTTCCGATGGGACCTACGCGATCACCGAGCAGATAAAGCTTCCCAAGCTGCAATTCGTTCGCCTCGACGCGCGCGATCTCGACGGAGACAAGCGCGATGATCTCATACTCTTCGGGAAAACCCAGACCGCGGTCTTCTACGCGAAAAAAACGCAGCAGGACTTCGTCGAACAATTCACCTATACGGTGGAAGACAAGGACCTCGGACGTCCCCAGAACCTCTCGATCGGGGACCTCGATTCCAATGGCCACGCCGATGTCATCATCTCGACAGCGCCACGCTACAACCTGCTCTTCCTGACCGACTCGGGTAAAAAAGAAAAAAAAGCCACGGGCCGATCGTTGAGGCAGGCTCTGAGCTTCGGCATCTTCGAGGAGAAATCCTATTCACGCAGAGGTACCAACTTCGGCCCGAAGCAGATGATCATCGAAGACATCGATGGAGACGACGCGGCGGACCTCCTCCTGCTGATTCACGACAGGATCCTGCTCTACCTCCAGGGCGGTGTCGATTGAAAGGTTTCCGCGCATGAACACTCTCAAAACAACCACCATCTTCCTCCTCCTGGCCCTCGCCGCCGGTGGCCTCCCGGCCCAGGATTCCTCCACAGCCGGCTGGGAAAAAATCCGGCTGCGAAGCGGAAACTCCCTGCAGGGGAAGGTTATCAAGAGAACCGACACGGATATCTTCCTCGATGTCGGCTATACCATACTTCGCATCCCGCGCGCCTCGATTGATGTCATCACAGCGCAGGTGGAGAGTGCCGACCCCGCGGCCAGGAAGGCCGGCGATAAACCAGGCCCGCAAGCCGACTCCATCTTCTTCACCCGCAGGCTTGACGCCGGGACCATCGAAGAAAAAGCCAGGGCGGTCGCCGAGGGAGTCGTCCAGGTTCTCTGCCTCAGCAAGTCCGGGTCAGGCTTCATCATCAACCGGAAAGAAGGCTACGTGGTAACCAACTACCACGTCATCGAGCAGGAACGGGATATCGCACTGATGATCTACGTAAAGGAAAAGAAGGGCCTGCGTAAGGAAAAGGTCAGCGATGTCCGAATCGTCGCCTTCAATCCTTTCTTTGACCTGGCCCTGCTCAAGATCGAGAACCCGGAAAAGATTCCCCTTCGAGAGACCTACCTGGGAGACTACAACCGCGTCAAGATCGGCGACCCGGTCTTCGCCATCGGAAACCCGCTGGGCCTCGACCGCACGGTTTCGGATGGAATCGTCAGCAACCGCAGTCGCGCCCTTGGCGGCAAGTTATCGATCCAGACCACAGCGGCCATCAATCCCGGCAATAGTGGCGGCCCTCTCTTCAACAACCGTGGAGAGGTGATCGGCGTCACCAGCTCAAAGATCATGGGCGGCGAGTCGCTTGGCTTTGCCATACCGATACAGTATGTTAAGGATTTTCTCAGGAACAGGGAGGCCTTCGCCTTTGACAAGGACAACCCCAATACGGGTTTCCGCTATCTGAAGCCCCCTCCCAAGAAACAAAAGGTCAAAAAGAAGAACTAAGAGGGTCGCGGAGCTTGAGGCTTCAGGACCCGAGCCAGGTTATTAGTGGAATTCTATTACGAAAGGAATCAGAAAATGCTGAAACGTTTGTTACTTCCCCTCATCGTCATGATCGTCGGGCTCAGCGCCTGGACGATAGCCCAGGACAAGCAGACGGTCGTCGTTGGACCATCTCTTCTCAAGGCTCTTCCGAAGAATACGACCGGGTTCATCCACGCTCCGAGCCTTGCCAGCATCGTCCGGGACTTCAAGAACTCCCCGATCTACAAGCTGAAGGACAAGCAGGAATTCACCGAGCTCCTCGCCCAGGCCGAACAGGGGATCGAGGAAGCCAGGCAGACCGTCATCGCCGAAACCCAGATCGATCCGATCGAGATGATGGGAGCCGTAAAGGGTGAGGCCGTCCTCGCCGTAGGCGATCTCTCGAAGGTCATCAAGAGCCTTGGAGAGGCCCTGATGAACATGGAGGAGCCCGAGCTGGACTCCGAGTCACTGCCGCTTCTGATCGGCGTCGACGCTCTCGGTGGACGCGAGAAATTTAAGAAGAGCCTCCTCGCCCTGATGGCCCTGGCCGTCCGAGAGGGCGCCGGAGTCAAGACCGAGGTCTTCCACGGCGGCAAGATCACCACCCTGAGCCCCCCCGAGGGCGAAGGGGATGGCCTCGAGCATGCCTATATAGGCGAGAAAGGCTCGAAGTTCTTCTTCTCCGTCAGCAGGAAATTCCTCGAGCAGACCATCGTCAAGCTCTCGGAGGAAAACCCTGAAGATTCCCTTCAAAACGATGCCGCCTTCAAGGAGACCGCCGCTCGGGTCGGCAAGGGAAACCACGTCAACCTCTTCTTGAACATGAAGCCCATCCTCAAGGCCGTCAACGGCGCCATGGAGGGCAATCCCTTTGTCTTCCTCTGGCAGACTCTCGAGAAGGTTCTCTTCGGAAAGTCTCTCAACAATTTGGGCACGGGAATAGTGCTCGAAGAGGGGGGAATTCGCAGTAAGAGCTTCGTCCACAACAATGGAGCGTCTGACGGCATGCTGGGATGGTTCAAGAGCAAGCCCTTCGCCGCTTCACCTCCCTCCATCGTCCCCGGAGACGCAGGCACCTACAGCGTCTTCGGCCTCAATGCCGAGGCCATCAACAAGTCCGTCAAGATGATGCTCAACCTCGTCCAGTCCTTCGCCGCCCTGCAGGGAGCCGAGGCCAACGTCGAGGAAATGTTCGAAGCGGAGATGGGCTTCAAGCTCTCCTCTCTGCTCGGCAGCATCGGAAACCGCGCGCACCACTTCGGATCGGGCAAGGTCGGTGGTCTCGAGAATCCGCTTGGCGACATGACGGTCGTCCTTGAGCTCTCCAACGATGCCCCCTGGAAAAAGCTCGCGAACAAGGCTATCGAGCTGTCCGGCGGCGCGCTCGAACCGAAAAAGTACATGGGCCGTGACATCTTTGTCATGGGTGACGGGTTCTCCGGACCGCAGCCGGCCGTCTGTATTTCCGACAAGATGGTCATCTTCGGTTCAGAGCCGGAAAACGTCCAGAAGGTGATCCGCAGGATCGGCAAGGACTCTCCAGGACTGGCTGACAATGCCGAGTTTAAGGCGAGCCTCGGTAAGCTTCCAGCCCAGGTCACAGCGCTGTCCTACCAGAGCTCCTCGGTCCCCGCCGGCTATATGGAAGTGATCGAGCAGGCTCTGCAGTTCTCGCCCGCTGGAGATGCTGTCCCGCCTGAAGCAATGAGGGCTCTGAACGCTCTCCTGAACCTCCTGGGAACCTCCTCCAGCTATACGACCTGGACGGAAAAGGGACCCTATTCAGAGAGCTCGACCCGCTTCAAAAAGTAGCGAGTACCATCAGCCGACCTGGTGCGTATAATCAGCCGACATGAAAGCTGAACAGGTACAATCAGGTCGGGGCCTCGTGGCCGCCCCCCAGGCGGAGGCGGCCTACGAGGGTGCTCGTGTCCTTACCGATGGGGGGAACGCCGCCGATGCCCTGGTCACCGCCGCGTTTGTCCAGGGTGTGGTCGATCCGCACCGCTGCGGAATCGGGGGCTTCGGCTGCGCCACCCTCTTCTTCAACGAGCCCCCAGGTTCCGGTCGTTCGCTCAGCATCGACTTCCACGGGAGGGCCGGAAGCCTGGCCCGCCCGGATGTCTGGGCCGATCTATTTGAAAACGAAACCCCTGATGGTTTCGGATACCTGGTAGAGGGCAAGGTCAATGACGTCGGCTACCAGGCCATCACCGTCCCCGGAATGGTCGCCGGCGTTGCCGAGATCCACTCACGCTTCGGCAAGCTGCCCTGGGCGGAGCTCATCGAGAGGGCCATCCCCTACGCCGAAGACGGCTTCAGGATCACGCAGGAGCTGGCCAACTTCTGGATTCGTCCCGGCCTCTTCGGCAGGGTCTCCACCCGCGACCGACTGAGCCATACCGAATTGGGCAGGGAGATCTGCTTCAAGGAAGACGGAGAGATCTACCAGGCGGGCGAGCTCTTTCGCCAGCCCAGGCTGGCCGAGACCTACAGGCGTCTCGCCGCCGAGGGCGCCGAGAGCTACTACCGGGGCGAACTGGCCCGGGAGATTGCGGAGGACTGGGAGGCGAACGGCGCGCTGGTCACCCTGGCTGATCTCCAGGACTACTCCCCGACTGTTCGCGAGCCTCTCTCCGGAGATTTTCGAGGCTATGAGATCCTCTCGACTCCCCTCCCCGGAGGCGGAGTGGCCCTCCTGCAGGCCCTGGCGCTCATGGAGCGCCGGCTGCAGGACTCCATCCCCGCACACAACAGCCCGGCCTACATAGACGGACTCTCGGACATCCTGAAGCGTGTCTGGAGCGACCGCCTGGCTAACCAGGGCGACACGGATTTCGGCACCCCGGCGGATGAAACCTTTCTGACGGCCGATTACCTGGACGCCCTGACCGAAGGAGATTGCCCCCAGGGACCGGCGGACTGCCCCGACACCACCCAGCTGACCATCGTGGATGCCGAGAGGAACTGCATCTCCTTCTCCCACTCGCTGGGCTACAACTCCGGAGTCTTCGCTCCGAAGCTGGGTATCCTTTTCAATAATTGCATGAGCGCCTTTGATCCGCGCCCCGGAGGCGCCAACTCGATCGCGCCCGGGAAGGCACGGAGCACCGCTGTCGCCGAGACCATCGTCCTTGAGAACGGCAAGCCAAAGCTGGTCCTCGGCTCACCCGGAGCGGCGCGGATCACCGCGGGCATCTCGCAGGTGATCCTCAACGTGACCGTCTTCGGCATGAACGTGGCCGAAGCCGTCGTCCATCCCCGCTTCGATGCCTACGCCGACAGGACGCTGCTGCTGGAGTCCCGGTTTCCCGCTAAGGTCGTCGCCTCCCTGGCTCAGCGAGGCTGGGATATCGTACAGAGCCCCAATCCATTCGGAGTCATCGGACGGGTCTACGCCGCGGAGCTCGCGGACCAGGATCCGCTGAGGGTCATCGCCGGGGTCGATCCGGGAGCATCCGGAGCGGCCTACCGTGAGATCGTGGAAAATTAGATGACCGGCATGCCACGGTCCCCTTCAAGCCCCCTGGAGATCGCCATCGTTGGGGCAGGTCCCATCGGCCTCGAGGCTGCCCTCTACGCCTCCGCCCTGGGACACCGGCCCACGGTATACGAACGCCTCGAGGCCGGCGCCAACATCAGGCGCTGGGGCTTCCTCCGGCTTTTTTCTTCATGGAAGCTCAACACGTCACCCCTCGGCCTTGCCGCCCTCGAGGCGCAGGGCCTTCCGATACCGCAGGCGGAGGAATATCCAGACGGCGGTGAATATTGCGACCGCTACCTCGCTCCGCTTGCCGCGGCGCTGGGCGATAGCGTGAAGACAAGCCACGAGATCCTCGCCATCTCGCGCGCCGGCCTGCTGAAGACCGAGGCGATCGCGTCCCCCGAACGCGCCCGGCGGCCTTTTGAGCTGCTCGTGCGAAAGAGGAATGAAGAGCTGGAAACGGCTGAAGCCCAGGTGGTGATCGACGCATCAGGGGTCTACCAGCACCACGGGAGCCTAGGAAGCGGAGGTGTTCCCGCTCCGGGAGAAAAAGAATTTTCCGAAAAGATCGCCTACCACATCCCGGATGTCCTCGGCGACGAGCGAGCCCTCTACGGGGGACGATCCACGCTGCTGGTTGGCGCGGGCTACTCAGCCGCCACCATCATCGATTCGTTCATCGAGCTCATGGAGGCGGCTCCTGGAACGCGGCTGACCTGGGCCCGCAGGGACACGCGTCCGGAGCCCCTCCCGCGCCATGAAGACGACCCCCTCCCCCAGCGCGACCGGCTTGCCGAGACGGCCAATCTCTTCGCCGAATCACCTCCGAAGGACTGCGAGGTTCTCACCGGGGTCGTCACCTCGAGGATTGAAGAGTCGCAGGGACGCCTGCAAGTCGAGCTGCGGGGCGAGAGGCCGGCCGAACGCCGAACGCTGGAGGTTGACCGGGTCATCTCCATGACGGGGTACCGCCCGGACACCAGCATCCACCGCGAGCTCCAGGTGCACCTCTGCTACGCCACCGAGGGTCCGATGAAGCTCGCCGCCGCCCTGCTGGGTGAGGACTCCAACGGCGACTGCCTGGCACGGAAAGGACTCCCTGGCGATACGCTGAGTCATCCTGAGCCCGGATTCTTCAGCGCCGGGCACAAGAGCTACGGCAGGAGAAGCGATTTTCTGCTGCGAACGGGAATTGAGCAGGTACGCGACATCTTCCGGCTGGTGGAGAGAGACGAAAACCTGGACCTCTACGATGAGGCCAGCTCGTCATGACAGGACACGGGAACGAGACCAGGGAGCTGGCGCCTGCGCAGGAACTCGAGAGCCTCGACGAGCTCTGGTTCCAGGTCGGGGGGACCCTGTGCAATCTGTCCTGTAACCATTGCTTCATCAGCTGTCACCCGGGCAATGACACCTTCGGCTTCCTCAGTATCGAGACCGTCAGGAAATACCTCCGGGAATCTGAGAAGCTCGGGGTCAGGGAGTATTATTTTACCGGCGGAGAGCCCTTCCTGAACCGCGACATGATGCCGATCCTCGAGGAGACCCTCGCCATCGGCCCCGCTACGGTGCTGACCAACGGCACCGTCTTCACTCCAGCCTCCATCCGGCGGCTGCGCGACATCTCTCAAGCTTCGTCCTACAGCCTCGAGCTGCGCGTCAGCATCGATGGCTACAACCCGCAGACCAACGACCCGATCAGGGGCGAAGGAACCTTCAAGCAGGCCATCAGGGGCGTGCGCATGCTGGTCCAGGCGGGCTTCCTCCCTATTATCACCATCGCCCAGACCTGGCCAGAGCAGGATGGTCCCGGGATCTTCGAGTCCTTTGTCGAGACCTTGAAGGCGGCTGGCTACGAAAGACCGCGCATCAAGATCCTTCCGACCCTTCACCTTGGCATGGAGGAGAAGCGCACCCGGCCATACTCCCGATCGGAAAGAATCAGCGCAGAGATGATGGAGAGCTACGACAGCAGCCAGCTGCTCTGCAGCCGCGGACGGACGGTAACCGATCGCGGGGTCGCCGTCTGCCCCCTGCTCATCGAAGCGCCCGATGCCCACCTCGGAGAAACCCTGGAGGAGGCGAGCGGGGCCTTCCGATTGAGCCATGGAGCCTGCCATACCTGCTATGTTTACGGAGCGATCTGCTCGAATGTCGGCGGCTGGGGAGTTGACTGAATGAACGCGAACCATCCGGAACAGGCCGCCCTCATCGGCGGGATCTACTCCAACCACCTCGCCCTCGAGGCGGCGCTCTCAGATATCAGCTCACGAAACATCGACCCCATCTATTGCCTCGGGGACCTCGGCGCCTTCGGTCCTCACCCCGACAGGGTCTATCCCCTGCTGAAAGCTCATTCCGTAAAGACCCTGGCCGGAAATTACGATGACTCCCTGGCACGGAACCTCCCGGACTGCCAGTGCGGATATACAGACCCGCGCGACAATCACTTCGCGAGACTGAGCTATCAGTACACCCACCGGAACACATCGGAAGAGAACAGGAGCTGGCTCCGAACACTGCCGGAAGAGATTCGCTTCGAGCTCGCCGGACGCAAGGTGCTGCTCTGCCATGGCTCTCCGCGGCGCCAGAACGAATTCCTCTGGAACTCGACCACCCCGGACCATTTCCTGGAAAAATTCTGCGATGATTACCAGGCGGATGTCATCGCCGTCACCCACACGGGGATCAAGTGGAAGCGGCGGCTTCCCTCCGGAAGGCTCTTCGTCAATATCGGGGTCCTGGGAAGACCCGAGAATGATGGGTCGCGCCAGGTCTGGTATGCGGTTCTGCGCGGAATGAAAGACCGCGTCACCGCCGAGTTCGTACCCGTCAACTACGACGCGGAGAGCCTTGCCCTTGAGATGAGGGAAGAGGAGCTGCCCGAGGAGTTCGCCGAGACCATCGAGTCGGGATGGTGGACCACCTGCCTCGAGATCCTGCCGGAGAAGGAACGCCGGGCTGGACGGTATTGAGCCGCCTGGGCCGACCCTATTCGCCGTAATCGTCAGCGGTGAAGGAGACCACCGCCAGCAAGGTAGAGTCGATCATTTCCGAGACGTTGACATCGACGAGATCCCACTGGTCAAAGCGGCAGACCAGGTCATTGAGGTCCTTCTTCAGGTTCTCCCGGGTCGAGCTCAGTGTCTCGATCCGGTGGGCCAGCCTGGGACGCCTGTACTCGAGGTTCTCGAGAATCGAATTGAGCGACTGGAGCCTGGCGGTGTAGCGATCCTCGATCTCCTGGAATTCAAACCCCAGGACATTGTGGTCGCCGGCTGAATCAATGAACGCATCCTTGCGCAGGCGAATCTCTTCCGCCATCTCAGCGATCAGGCCATCCCTGGCCTTCAACAGGATCTCCAGCGCATCCCTGCGACGGAGATTCTGGCGTCTCTCCCTGACGCTGTTTTCCAGATTTGAAGTTTCCTTCTGCATAAGACCTCACCACTCCCTGTCAAATTCTCCGCGCGAACGCTTCTCAGGGTTCCGCAACGAATCATCGTTTCGTTTCAGAGGCCGAACATACTACCACACAACGATATAGAAAGGGACAAAAGGAAAGCACCAGCGCGGTCCCCTTTACGGGAACCACGCTGGTGCTTATTGAGATCAGTATTCGGTTGCGACCGTCAGGCCTGCATTACCACTGCAGAGAAACGCCGAAGAGCAGGGCGCCGGAAGAAAAGATCGCGCGCTCACCCGCGACAGCCACATCCGTCGCGAAGGCTATTCTCTTCTCGGGAACGATGTCATAGGACAGTTCGCCGAAGACCAGGAGATTCTCTGAGATCGGAAGGCGCAATCCGATCGAGGGACGGAACATGATCTGGTAGACATCTTCAATCTTGCCGAAGGCCGGATTCGAGGTAAAACTCGGCAGAGTGTTGAAATCAATAAAGGTCATTCCAACACCCATTCCCATGCGAAGCAGCAGCCCCTCGCTGTCTTCAGTAAGGGGAATATCGTAATCCAGGGTACCGAGAATAGAGAGACGATCGTAGCCGCGAACGGCGAAGATCTGCTCCCCAAGACCGCCTGTGTTGGCCTCGACTATATTGTCGGTCCAGTCGACTGAGAGACCCATGTAGATGTTCTTGGCCGTCTCGAGCTGGAGCTTACCTCCACCCACGATACCAATCTTGGTCTGGGGGTCGCGGCCGGGATCAAAGAGATCGAAGGGAAAGCTCGGTCCCAGGCGGAACTCCGCCTGCGCTCGCTCGTACATCATCTCTGCCTTCTGCACCGACTCGACAGTAATTTCTTCCTTATTCGGCAAGGCACCGCCGAAATCATCCGTCGCGACCTTCGAGGCAATCTGCTCCGGAGCGCTCTGGCATCCGACCATAGACAAGGCCAGGAGCAGAATTAAACCGAAGGCGCGCATAGCGTCACGGGAAACCAACATTCCTACAACCTCCTAATTTCCTGCCTCAAACAACCATCCTCAGGCCGCTGAGACTCGTTATATTCATTTCTATTTCAGTAAGCCGATTATTGTACCTATCGGCCAAAGCCGCCTCGCGAACTGACCAAAAACCCATATCGAGCAATACCAATACAGTCGCGAATTCACATTCAGGGATGCCGGATTCGGCACAAAGAGCCAGAATCAACGAAACTCGCCACTGGGAGCTCCCGCCGATTCAATTTACATAAAATTATATTCCAGAACAAATTGCATTGCCTGGCAGCCTGTTGGAATCTCCTCAAAACCCCGCCGAGCGCCTGAGAATGGCAATGAAACCGAATGTATGAACTTAAACAAAAGTATCACCGTCATCACGGTTTATCAAGCGGATTTGAACATTAGTGCCTATCGGTACTTATGTGAAATTATCGGGTAATGGAAAGAACCCCGGCGTCCGCCTGTATGAAACTATCGGAACCAATGGCTCTGGATTGCGAAAGCCTTCGAGATAGAATGGTCAGGGTAGCGAGAGAGCTCCTGCAATCCCCCTCAAACGAGGTAGCTGATGCCCCGTCAGATCCGCTGTCGATGCGGCCAGAAAATCCAGATCCGTAAGAGTGAGTGGATCTATGTCGTTGCCGGAATCGGCATCGTGGGGCTGCTGCTGAACGCCGTAGTGATCATCTACCTCTATTCCCGCCTGGGAGAGGTGGAATCGCACCTCGCTCTTTCCAACCGGGCGCAGCCACCGCAGATCCCCGCGGCTGGAGAAAATCCCGCGGCCCCATCTGCGCCGGACCTCGCCGAGACGCCGGAGGCCATCCAGGAAGAAGAGAACTCCACCGCACGGCAGGCGAACCCCGGACCGACGAAAAACAACGATGTCCCGCCGACTCGAAAGGAGCCCCTGGAAACGGAGCCGCCCGCCATAGCCAGGGCCCCCGCCACCGGCGACCTTGCGGAAAAACCGCTCGGCAGCTCGCTCGAACAGAAAGAGCTGTGGAAGGAATTCTTCCGAGCTATCGAGGATCGATTCAAACCTCCAGCCAGCGAGGTCGGCGCAGCCGTCGACAACAGGAAGGTCCCCGGAGAGATCGCTCCGAGAACGGTCATCGAGGCCCCGGCCCTGGCAAGGCTGCTCTTCCTCTCCAGGGGCAGCACTCTGTCTGTTCTCACCGCCGGACACCTGCTTGATCCCGAACCCCGAGTTCACAACTACGCGATCCAATTGCTGCTCGACCAGCCGAAGCCCGGCCTCACCGACTCCAATACCGTTCGCACCCTGATCTGCGCCGCGGCGAAGACGATACTGAAAAACGCCCGCGGGCTGGAGCTGCTGGAGCGATTCCAGCTCGATGAGAAGGCGGCCCTGCGGCCAGAGGCGAAAACGGAATTCGATGAGTGCTGGAGCACTGCCATCACTCTTGCCGAAGGCTCTCGACCCGGATGGCCCGAGTTGGATACGTTCGCGGAATTGCTTGGTAGCCTCGAACACGGCGGGCTGGACCTGGTGCTCGCGGTGGACACAACCCGAAGCATGGAGGCCGGCCTTCGGGACCTGAAGAAGGCCTGCAGCTGGCTTCTTCCCGCCCTCCAATGGGGCGCCAGCGGCGTTCGGGTCGGATTCCTGACCTACAAGGACAAGGTTGTCGAGACCCACGGTCTCTCCGAAACTCCCGGTGAAGACCTGCTGCCCCACATCCTGGAGCTGAAAGCCCTCGGCGGAGGCGATGTGCCTGAAGGAGTCGATTCCGCTCTCAGGGCCGCCCTGGAGCTCGGTCGTTTCTCCTGGCGGCCTTCAGCGGCGAAGCGAATCGTGGTCATCGGAGACGCCCCTGCAAACTATTCCGAGCTGCCCGCCATAGAAAGCCTGGTGAGCTCCTGCCATGAACAGGATGGCTTCATCGTACACATGATCGGGGTCCATCCGAAGGAAGGCGGCCGCGTCCCGTTCTTCGACAGGATCGCCGCCCGCGGAGGCGGCAGAAGCCCAACCTGTCCAGCCGGGGACCTCGGCAAAGAGCTCCTGCTCGGATCTCTCAGGGCGGAAGATATCGCACTGCCCAGGGACCTGGCAGATCTGCTGAGAAGGACTTTCTCAGAGCTTCCCTGAGTCCGCCTGAAAGCCGGCCATGGCTTCTGCCGCGGCCGCGGGATAGCCGGAAAAATCAGGCGGGCGCGGTTTCGTCGAAGCGGCGCAGGACACCGACCACGACACCTCTGACCTCGGCATTCGGAACCATGATACTCTCCAGGGAACCATTGGGCGACTGGAGCCGAATATGGCCCTCTTCCCTGTAGATCTTCTTGATACAGGTCTTGCCGCCATTGAGGACGGCCACGACCACATCGCCGTTGTGCACACTTTCGCGCTTTTCAGCAATGATAAGATCCCCATCTGTGAGATGGTCGTGCTTGAGTTCATTGCCGCGCACTCTCAGGGCGAAGAAATTCCGTCCGTAGGGAAGCATCTCTGAAATATTGAGATCCTCTCTCTCCTCGGTCGCCTCGATCGGCAGACCTTCGCGGAAATTTCCCATCAGCGGCATCGAGTAGCGCGCCTTACGCTCCTCGACCTCGGCGATCAGCTCGATCGAACGGGCACGGAACTTTTCACGCTTCAGGGCGCCCTTGCGCTCGAGCTGGTTGACGTGCTCGTAGACGGTAATCTTGGTGACTCCGAAGTTCGAGGCAATCTCCTCGAGAGTCGGGGAGATTCCCCGCTCATCGCGAAACTGCTGTATGAACTCCATGATTCGAAGCTGCTTCTCGGTAAAGTACATTTCTCACTCCTCTGCTTGATGATTCCTGTTAACAGGAAAAACTTCGTTAACTTGACAGGAGAATCGAACTCTCAATTCGATCTCGCGTTTCCTTGGACTCACAACAGGAACTGCTGAAAACCAGCCAGCAGGAAAATGCGAAGGTCACTCCCTCCGCTCGACCTGGCCGCCTTTAAAGACAGCTCCTGAACTTTTTAAAACAGGGAATTTCAGACCGCCGGACACCGATTCAATTCCTTGCTGAGAGAGGTGTCCCTGTTCCCTAATTTTCTATAGTTAAAACACTTAGGTCTCGACAAGGTTGAGCCAACCGGAGTGATCTCACGCCGGGAAACTGTTCCTTGAAAAGATGATGACTGAGGCCCCACCCCAGGCTCGCCGCCAGTCTTCAGCACTCGACTGGCCATGAAGCTCGATTCTACCACCCGGGTAATGAGATGGTGGGCAAGAATTCGCCTACTATCTCCCTGCCCTGTAGCTTCCATTGCGCAACCCCGCTATTTTGCGTTGTTTATCAGGGATTGATCACTTGAAACTTTTCCCGTACAAGACCAGACTTTCCATCCCCCAAACGGGTCAATAACAGAAAACAGGGAGACAGGACTAATGGCAAAGAAGCGCTCGGTAGGGATCGGCCTTGTCGGCCTGGGATTCATGGGCCTGACCCATCTTCGAGCTGCCCAGGATGTCAGGGGAGGCAAGGTGGTCGCGATCGCCACCAGCGACCCGAACAAGGCCCGGGGGGATTTCTCGAGCGTAGGCGGAAACTTCGGAGACGCCGGCGGTCGAGAGGACATGACGGGAATCGCCGTCCATCCGACGCTCGAGACCCTGCTCGGGGACGACCGGGTAGACCTCGTAGACCTCTGCCTGCCGTCTTACCTGCACGCGCCGGCAGCCATCCGTTGCCTGCAGGCAGGTAAGGCCGTTCTGGTCGAAAAACCGATCGCCCTCGACCCGAAAGATGCCCGCAAGATGCTCCTGGCGGCTAAAAAGGCCCGCAGGCCTCTGATGGTCGCGCAGGTGCTGCGCTTTATGCCGGAGTTCAGCCTCCTGAGCGATGCGGTAAAAAGCAAGCGCTGGGGCAAGCTCCTCTCCCTGCACATGAAGCGCATCATAGCGATGCCCGAATGGGGTGACTCCAGCTGGTTCGCCGACCCCGCCAAGTCAGGCGGCATGGTCATCGATCTCCATATTCACGACACCGACTTCATCGTCCATCTCTTCGGCAAGCCCAACGCCGTCTCGTCAAATGGTCTCGTCGACAAAAGAGGGGTGAACTTCATCAGGACGACCTACCACGGCAAAAAAAACGGCCCGCTGCTGAGCGCCGAAGCCGGCTGGCTGAACGCCCCGGGGCTGCCCTTTGAGCACGGCTACGATGCCTTCTTCGCGAAAGGAACGGTTCACTTCAACTCTTCCACCGCGCCGGAGCCCCTGCTCTATACCTCGGCCGGCAGAGCGGCCCGCAAGCTGGTCATCAAACCGGTCGACGGCTTCGCCAGGGAGCTGCAGGCCGCGGTTCATTCGGTGAAGACCGGAAAGGTCGATCCTCTCCTGAAGGCGGCCGGCGCGGCCGACTCGCTTACAGTCTGCAACGCCGAGGAGCGCTCCGTACGCTCCGGCGGCCGAACGGTAAAGATCCGCTCCTGAGCCCGGCTCGGCGCGACCGAAGAAATAGGAAGTGCTGCGAAAAAAGCCCGCCTCCTGTACAATTTTCTTAGTGGACGCGCCGACCCCTATAGCCCGGCCCTTAACCTCATTTGAACTGAACATGGCGGATACCAAGATGTCTTTCCCAGGCCGTTCTATCCTGATCTACACAGTCCTCTTCCTTTTCGTCTCCACGACAACCTGCGCTCAGACCAGGGACTTCGCCTTCCTCGGCGTCTTTACCGAGGCCATCGACAAGGAAAAGGCCGACAGCGGCCTGCAGATCATCTATGTCTACCCCGGCTCTGCTGGTGACGACATGGGCCTGAAGGAGGGCGACCAGATCATCGCCCTGAACGATTTCCTCATCCCCAATCGCGATCGCTTCGTGAAAGAGCTGCGCAAGGAGAACATCGGCGCGACGATCCGCTTTCTCATCAACCGTGACGGCAAGAAGCTCAAGCTCAAGGGCAAGATCAAGAGCTACAAGAAGACGATGGGAATGATCCAGGCTCGCCTGCGGACAAAGTATGTCGGCAAACCACTGGAGGCCCTGCCCAGGACCCTCTGGTGGAATCCGAAGACGGCCAAGTTCGAGCCCGCTAAAGATCCCCTGGGAGCCTTCAAGGACAAGATCGGCCTGCTGGTCGCCTACGACGACTGTCCCGGCTGCCAGAAGAACCGGGTAGACTTTCTCGCGCAGCTCTTCACGCGCACCACGGCCGCAGACGGCACCCTGCCCCTTGCCTTCGCCGGCATCTACCAGAGCGACACCCAGCTCAACAAGGGCGGCAGCAAGGAGTGCCTCACCCATGCCATCAAGCTCTACGCTACCAAGAAGCCGCCCTTCCCCGCCGGGATCGCCCACTTCCCGGATGGATCCCCAGCTCCCAAGGACAGGGAGAAGAGCCTCTACCTTCACAACCACGGGGTCGTGATCACCGGGCCGGACGGCAAGGTCGCCTACCTCCAGGTCACCGGCTACCCGGACCAGGTAGCGATCCAGAAGACGATCGGCGAGCTTTTCGTGAAGCATTTCCAGCCGCCAAAGGTTCCGGCGGAAAAACCGAAGAAGGCCGGCAAGGGCGGTTGATCCGGCTGGCGCTGCGCTACAGGTGAATCCTATGCAAGAGTCCGGCGCCTCGACGACGAAATCCTCCACGCTGCCAGGGTCCATCCTCCTCGTCGGTGGACTCTGCGCCTTGATTGCCATTGTCGTCTTCAGCGTTTTTGTCGACCGAACCCCGACGCTCGACCCCGGAAGCATCGAGGAATGGAAGGCGCGATGGAACCGGGAGGGTCCGGTCGATTACGACCTCTCCATCAGCATCCAGGTCGACAGGGAGGATGCGTCGCGGGCAAAGGTAACGGTCCGCGAGGGAGAGCTCGTCTCGCAGACCTACAATGGCCTGTCCCGGGCAAGCACGGACGATTCCTATACCGTCGCGGGCCTCTTCAGGACCATGGAGCGAGAGCTCGAGCTTTCCAGGCAGGCTGAACAAAAGGGCGGTACCGTCCTGAAGGCCGTATTTGAAGAGTCACTCGGAGCGCCGCTCCTGTTCAAGCGACTGACCACCCGGCCGGGAGGAAGATCCGTCGTCATCACCGTCATCGAGCTGAGCTCGCCGAAGGCCGGCATCCTGTTCCCCGCCGGAGAACCCAGGTAAACGGAGCATCCTGATGGAAAAAAACGATAGAGGCGTCATCCTCGCGATCGACCAGGGCACCACGAGCTCCAAGGCCCTGCTGCTCGACAGCGAGCTGGCAGTGCTGGCCGAAGCATCAAGGGAGTTTCCGCAGCACTTCCCCGAGCCCGGACAGGTCGAGCACGACCTGGATGAAATCTTTCAGAGCGTCAGGGACTCGGTAACCGCCGCCCTGGAGACCGCCGGTATCGAGGCTTCATCCATCGCCGCGGTGGGTATCACCAACCAGCGGGAGACCACCGCGATCTGGCGAGCCGACAGCGGCCAGCCGATCCACCGCGCGATCGTCTGGCAGGACCGCAGGACCGCGGCGAAATGCCGTGAGCTCAAGGAGGGCGGCCACGAAGATTCCTTCCGGGAGAAAACCGGCCTCGTGCTCGACCCGTATTTCTCGGGTACCAAGATCGCCTGGCTCCTCGAGGAGGTAGAGGGAGCCCGCGAGCTGGCGAAAGCCGGTGAGCTGCGCTTCGGGACGATCGACACCTACCTGTGCTGGCGGCTCTCAGGCGGAGCCGCCCACGTCACCGACATCTCCAATGCATCACGAACCCTGCTCATGGATCTCGAGACCCGTGAATGGGATGAAGAGCTGCTCGGCATCCTGGGGATTCCCGCCGCGCTGTTGCCGGAGATCAGGGACAACGACTCCGTCTTCGCGCAAACCAGCGGCCTCGATTTTCTGCCCGATGGAATCCCGGTGGCGGCCCTGATCGGTGACCAGCAGTCCGCCCTCTTCGGACAGACCTGCTTTGAACCCGGGGAGGCGAAGTGCACCTACGGAACCGGCGGCTTCCTCATGCTCAATACCGGCGGGAACATCGTACGCTCCGAAAGCGGCCTGCTCTCAACGGCCGCGTGGCGCACGGATGGAAAAACCACCTACGCCCTCGAGGGCTCCGCCTTCATCGCCGGCGCCATCGTCCAGTGGCTGCGCGATGGCCTGGGGCTCATCTCGGACTCTTCGGAGATCGAGGGACTTGCCCGGTCGGTCGAAGATTCCGCCGGCGTGGTCTTCGTTCCGGCTCTCGCGGGTATCGGCGCGCCCCATTGGGATCCCGATGCCCGGGGAATGATTGGCGGGCTGACGCGGGGCTCTACGGCCGCCCACATCGCCAGGGCCGCGCTTGAGGGCGTCGCATTCCAGATCAATGACATCCTCACGGCCATGCGAAAAGACCTGGGGCGGACCGGGTCCGGCTCGAAGGACAGCCTCGTCGAGCTCAAGGTCGACGGCGGAGCCTCTAACAACGACCTGCTGATGCAGTTCCAGGCGGATCTCCTCGGCTGTGACGCGGTCCGTCCCGCGATCACCTCGACCACCGCCCTGGGAGCCGCCCTGCAGGCCGGACTCACAGTTGGAATCTTCGATTCGCTCGAGGACATCCGTGAGACCTGGAGAGAAGACCGTCGCTTCAGCCCAGCGATGGAAGCCTCAGAGGTGGAGAAAAACACAACACGCTGGGACGCCGCCGTTCGCCAGGCGCGAACCAGCTGACAGACGGCTCGCACGAAACACGCCGAGGGGGTTCCTCAGAATTCCTCTTCCGCTTCGCCCTCTCCGAAAAATACCGAGGATGCGAGAAAGGTGATCGTGAAGCCGGCTAAGATGGAGGTCCAGAAGTGCTGCTCGATGCTGAAGTGATGCACCTTGTTGTCCAGTCCTTCGAACAGACCGAACACCGGAGCCCAGCCGTTTTCATCAGCCGCCCAGGGGCTCCATTGCAGCAGGAAGAAAAAGAAACTTACGAGCGAGAGGACGAAATAAACGGTTCTCATGGCTGGAACTTCCAGGGGAAAGGTGAACTTTAAAATCGACAAGAACAGTCCGAGGAACACATATTTTCACAGCCGGTTGATTCGGTCAAGTAATGCCTCAGATCATCTTCACCCGGCGGCACGATCGCTCCAGGGAGCCTGGATCTTCCTCGAGACGCCGGCCGGGTCATCCGCATCGAGGATCGCCGTGATCACGGCAACACCGGCAGCCCCCACGTCCTTGATGGAGGCCGCTGCAGCGGAAGTTACCCCCCCAAGAGCGTAAACCGGTCCAGGCAGGCGCGAGCAGGCGCGCCCCAGCTCTTCCAGGCCAAGGGGCTCAAAATCTCCCGTCTTCGACAGCGGCAGGAATACGGGTGAGAGGCTGACATAGCTCGCTCCCTGCTCAAAGGCATCGGCCGCCTCGGTGGCCGAATGAGCCGAATAGCCGATCAGCATGTCTTCTCCCAGGGTTTCGCGCGCCTCGGCGGCCCGGCCGGTTTCTCCTCCACCGACATGAACGCCTCGCGCCCCCAGGCGAGCGGCCAGCTCCATGCGGGAGGTGAAATCATCTCCGGCATGACAGCTCACCACCAGGCTGAGACCGGCAACCCTGTCCAGGAGGCTGCGGCCGAACGCCTCGATCCTCTCGATGCTCCACAACGGCTCCCTCAGCTGGATCATGGACAGCCCGCCCTCGGAAGCGGACCGGATGCTGTCGCGCACCCTCTCCTCGCCAAGCCGGCCGGCATCGGTGACAACGTAGAGCGGGGGCAGGGACTCGCTCACGACAGCTTGCGCGACCGGTCGAGGAACCAGTGGTCGACGAGAACCAGCGCCGCCATGGCCTCGACAATAGGGACTGCGCGGGGAAGGACGCAGGGGTCGTGACGCCCGCGGGCTTTCAGGACAGTCTCCTCGCCAGAGGTCGAGACCGTCTCCTGCTCCTTGTTGATCGTCGCCGTGGGTTTGAAGGCGATGCGGCAGACGAGATCCTCACCGTTGGAGATTCCTCCCTGGACCCCGCCGGAGTTGTTGCTGCGCGTGCGAACCTCATCTCCATCCTTGTAGAAGGCGTCGTTGTGGGCCGAACCCGTCAGCAGGGTCCCATCGAATCCTGAGCCGATCTCGAAACCCTTGGTCGCAGGCAGCGAAAGCATCGCCTTGGCCAGGTCCGCCTCGAGGCGATCGAAGACCGGTTCTCCAAGACCCACCGGAAGCCCGCGCGCGACCAGCTCGACGAGCCCTCCGGCTGAGTCGCCCTCCTTGCGAAGCTGCTTGATCCGCTCAATCATCTTTTCCGCCGCGGCCGAATCAGGACAACGAACCGCGTTGCTCTCGACGGCAGCCCTCGTCACCGCGGCCCCATCGATCTCCGCCTCGATATCGTGAATTCTCCGGACATAGGCGACCAGCTCCACCCCGGCTGAGTCGGCGAGGATTCGCCTGGCGATGGCGCCTGCGGCGACCCGGCCAATCGTCTCCCTCGCGCTCGACCGTCCACCGCCGCGATGATCGCGATGGCCGTACTTGGCCTGGTAGGTATAGTCCGCGTGCGATGGCCGGTAGACATCCTTGAGGTGATCGTAGGCCTGCGGCCTGGCGTCCTTATTGCGCACCATGAGCAGGATCGGCGCGCCTGTTGAGCTCCCCTCGAAAACACCCGAGAGCACCTCGAGCCGGTCATCTTCTGAACGCGGCGTGGTGATGTCGCTCTGCCCGGGCCGACGCCTGTCGAGCTCGACCTGGATCGCCTCCTCGTCGATGGGAACGCCCGCCGGACAGCCGTCGATGGTGACCCCGACGGCGGGGCCATGCGACTCCCCCCAGGTGGAAATCTGAAAGATCTTTCCGAAGGTATTGCCCATGGGACGCTACTGTCGCTCCTGAAATACTCCTGGAAACCGAACGCAGAGATTGTACAGATTGTTTACCGGGGAAGCGAGACCCCGAAAATTACCCCAGCTTGCTCATAGCTCCTCGGAGCCTTAAAATTCATCTTGTGGGTCTTTTCCATAATTACCGGTTTTTTCCAGATAATCGCGACAGGAATCTTCAAATGTCCACCGAGACCTCCCGACTGACGCTGGCGATGCTCGCGCTCCTTGGAGCGCTGGCCCAGGCTCCCCTCGAGGCTGAGCCCGGCGACCTCGCCGCCGACTTCGTCACCTTCGCGGTCATCGCCCCGCAGGACATCACCTACGACGAGACGGAGGACTGCTTCTGGATCACGACCTTTCTCGACGAGCGGATCTACAAGTACAGCACCGACCTCACGCAGCTGCTCGACACCATCCCCTCCCCCTTCCTGACCTTCGAGTTCACCACCGGCATCACCTGGAACCCCCTGGATGACACCCTGTTCGTAACCAATGCCAACAGCGGCCGTATTGTCGAGCTAGACAAGCTGGGAGTCGCCACCGGCCGTGAGATCTCCATCCCGTTTCTCGACAACCCCCGGCTCGCAGCGCACACGGTCCGCGGTCTCGCCTTTGACCCCGGCGGAGCGGGCGGAACGGGCTCGATCTATGCCGTCGAAACGCTCGGAACCCTGGTCTACGAGGTCAGCCTCGAGGGTGAGCTGCTGCGAAGCTTCGTTCACCCCGAAGACCCCGATGGCTTCCCCGGCCGGGGACAGCACACCCAGTCAGCCGGAATCGACCTCATCCATGAAGATGGAGTGCTGGCCGGGTTCTGGATCACCGGCATCCGCGGCCGGCAGAATCGCCTGTTCAAGCTCAATGCAGAGGGCTCCTACACAGGGCTGTCCTTCTCCCTGGATGCCGCAGGCGGAACGGTCAGCGGCATCGTCCGGCATCCCTTCCCCGGCGCGGAGAACGCCGCCGAGCTGGACTCGTTCATCTGTGTCGTCGAATCCAATGCCAGGCTTGCCGTCCTCGAGGCAGGGGAACCCGAAGACCGCGAAATCTTCAGACTCGAATGCGATACGGCAGGAGACCTGGCCATGCTGCGCTGGTCATCACGCGAGAGCTACGACCGCATAGAGATCGTCGAGGGCTGCCGGGTCCACGCGGTCCTGCCCGGAGACGCCACCGCATGGGAAGCCGAGCTGTCCCCGCCAGGACTCTACAAATTGAGCGTACGGGCGATGAAGAACGGAAGGGAGAGCATCATCGGCCCCTGCCTGGCGCTGACCGGTTCCGGGCAGATCCTCCGGTCCAGGGAGGTGGGAGGCCGCCTCCCGATCGACCTCGCCTCCAACGGTGACGACCTGCTCGTCGTGACCGATGGCAGGGAGAGAGCGCTGATCGTATTCGAGATGGACTCACCCGGAGACCCGGTCGCGACGATCCCCGTAGCTGAGACCTTCGCCTCGGCCGAGGAGGAAGAGGAATATATCTCCGGGATCGCCCGCGGCCCGGAGGCGAACACCTTCTTCGTCTACAATACGACCCGGCACATCATCGGTCTCCTCGATCTCTCCGGAAACGTTCTCTCGACCTTCGAGGTCGCCCTGCCCAATCTCAATGAAGAATTCGACCCCGATGACCCGGAATCTGAAGAGGATCGCGGAACCGTGATGGGAATGGTCTTCGATCCCGCCGCCGACGAGGGACGAGGCGCCCTCTGGATCACCGAGGTTGTCGAGGACATCGTCTACCAGGTCGACCTGGAGGGCCGCATCCTGAAACAATTCCACAACCCCTACACCCGGATCCAGCCGCCGCCGATCGAGGACGTCTTCAATACCTATACCGGCGGCATCTCGCGGGTCCCGGGACGCGACGACCTCCTCTGGCTCAGCGGCGGGACCTATCGCGATTTCGGCCAGAAGTGGATCGCCCTGGTAGACACCAACAGCGGCGAGGTCATCCCGGGCTCGGAAATCACCACGGCCTCGGTTCGCCGGGAGAGCCGCTCCGGAAGTGTCGGGCTCGAAAATATCCTGGCCGATGGAGAATCCCGTTTCTTTGTTCTCGGCCTCGGACAGCGCGACGCCCTGCTCGCTGAAATTCTCCACCAAGCGGCCATCACCCCGGCCCCGGGCTACCTCGAATGCCGACAGCCCGCAGTGGAAGACCGGATTGTCCTCCACTTTATCAACAACGGCCCCTACGACAGCATCGAGATCCTGCGCGATTGCGAGCTCATAGCCTCACTTGCCGGAGATGCGGTGGGCTTTGTCGACGAGGCGGTCGCCCCGGGGATCCATGAATACGGCGTTCGCGGCATCCGCGGCGGCATTGCCAGCGAGACCATCAGCTCATCGGTGCGAGCCGGGATCGGCGCCGTCCTCCAGCGATCGATGAGCTGGCCGGCCCGCTCTCCGCAGCAGCTGGCCCGGGACCCGGTGGACGGCTCCTTCTACGCATGCGTCAACTGGTACGGCGATGAGCGCAAGGTCTATCACTACGATGCGGGCTTCAGGTTCCTCGATGAAAGAGACTCGGTGGTTGAAGATGGGCGGCAGATCGCCACCCTCGCCATCCGGGCACCGTCGAGAACCGAGCGCCTCCTCTACTACATCACCTGGCTGCAGCCCGTTCCCCTGGGAGAGGTCGACACGCAGCGCTTCTTCCTGGCAAGCGAGACCCTCGCGGGACAGCCGTACGACCAGGTGGAGATCGTTCCCCCGGTTCCGGAAAACGGCTTCATCATCTATCCCACCGGGCTCACCTGGGATTCCATCAGCGACTCTTTCTTCTATCTCGAGCGCAACAGCCGGACCTTCCTGCGAATCGACTCCGAGGGCAACGAGCTCGGGCGATTTCCACACCCCGAGCCTCCCTACCAGAACTTCGTCTTCAACCTGGGACTCGCCGTCAACGAGCAGGACAGGACACTCCTGTTCACCACATCAGCCTACGGCGACCACGGGGTCACGAGGGTCCTGGAGATGAACTTCGAAGGAAACCTTACCGGCTTCGAGCTGCCGCTGACCGGGCTTGGTAACGAGATCAGGGACATCGAGCTCTACGGCCGGGAGCTGGTCGCCATCGGGTCCGGCTCCTTCTCTGAGCTGCTGCGGATCAAATTCACCGACACCCTGCCGGCCCCCTTCCTCCGCGGGGACGCCGACTCCAGCGGCGAGGTCAACCTCACCGATGCGATCTACCTCCTGGGCTATCTCTTCCAGGGCGTCGAAGCCCCGGCCTGCCCCGACAGCGGCGATTTTGATGACGATGGCCGGATCACCCTGACCGACGCCATCATCACCCTCAACTATCTCTTCCGCGGGGGGATTCCGCCGGCGGCTCCCTTCCCCGGAGCGGGACAGGACCCCACGGCCGATGGCCTGCAGTGCAGATGAACCCTCCAGACGGCCGTGCGTGTTTGAGTCCTGTTGACGAAGCGCCCTCCAGGGCGCATCCTTTTGCTCTCGGGGCTCGCTTCTTCCCTGCCCGGGATAATGAATACTCCGCTGAAAAAAGCTGGTCGGCCTCATGATATTCAAGTGGTTCAAAAACAAGGCTTCCTCCGCGGATGCGGCGCGGGACGCGGCCGTACCCCGACACATCGGAGAGCTCTGGCTGGCCATCCAGGAGACAGCCGAAAGGGAAGATTCCTCCTGGTCCGATCGCAATGTGATCAGCTACTACCACGAGGGAGCCGAGGCCCAGAAGGACATCCTGCGCTGGCTGGCGATCTACCAGAGAAGCATCGATCCCGGCCACGAGTTCAGCTTCCCGGAGCACCATCCGCGCTACAAGGGCTATTGCCTCATGCTACGGCACCGGCCATCGGGTAGCCGCTGGGAGGCCTTTGACGACTCGAGCTGGGAACGGATCCCCATCTCTCCCCAGCCGGAGATGGAAGACCTCGAGCGGGAACTCGACCGGCTCGAGGACTGAACACGCGACGCTGGACCGTTCACTTCAGGCGAGCGGGCTCCCTGCCTTCGAGCCTCCCCAGCGCCTCCTCAACAAGGCGAGCCTCTACCGGCCCGAGCCCGGACTTCTCGCCATGCGACCGCAGGCCCCGGGCGGATTCCTCGGAGCGAATCAGCCCCAGTGCCGTGATCGCCGCCCTCCGCAGCCTCTCATCCTGATCTCCAAGCAGCTCCAGGAGCGTCGTCACCGACGATTTCTCCGCTATTCGACCGAGGGCTTCGGCAGCCTCCCTGCGAACCGCCGGCTCGTAGCCCGCGGCACAGAGCTCCCCACAGAACTCCGCCGCCGCCCGCGAGCGGGTTTTCCCCAGGGCCCGCAGCGCCGACCTGGCAAGCTCTCCCCCGCGCTCCTCCTTCTCGATGATCGCCTTCAGCTGCGGGGCGCAATCCTGGTCGTCGATTCTCGAAAGACGCGTGGCGGCCTGAGACGCGTCTTCGTTGCCGAGGCGAAAGATCGAGGCCAGGGCCGCGCAGGAATACGGACCGCCCAGGCGCTCGAGCGATACAAGCACCGCGGCGCGGACCAGCTCGTCCCCTGAGCTCCTGTAGGCCTGTTCGAGAAGAATGGCGCCTGAGCTCCGTGCGCCCTCGTCGGCATCCTTCCCAACCCCCTCGACCAGGGGCAGCAGGCCGCCGGGCGCAGCCTTCCCCAGCTCCAGCTCCAGGGCATCTACCGCGGAGCCCTCCAGCCGCCCGGGCACCGGAAGGACCTCGCGAACCGTCGGCTCACGACTGCTCAGCCAGGCAAGAAGGCATCCGAACGCGAAAGCGACGAACGCCGAGAGGTATTGATGAGATTTTTTCACCGGTTCAATCCGTCCTGAAGAAAACGACAGGTTAGCGGTTCTCTTCACCTGTACAGTATCCAATCTCCTCGAGGCTGAAAAGCCTCAGCGCAAAACCCCTTCCCCATACCTGCATTTTCCCGTGCATCTTCAGCTGTGATCAAGAGAATGGGAAACCCTGTAATAAAGGTCACCTCGCCCTCAATATTGGATCCTGGTATCTATGAACGCTGATGGTACAACCCCGAAAACGAACTCGATGGAAGAGCTGCGGGCCTTTCTGAGCGAGTACTACGGCCAGGTACTCCAAAGTACCGGAGACCTCGAGCAGAATGCCTGCTGTGTCGCCTCCTCCCTCAGCACGTATTCAGAAATTGCCGAGCTGATCCCTTCGGAGGTCAAGGACCGTAACTATGGCTGCGGATGCTGTATCCCCCCCGATGAGCTCGCGGGTCTCACCGTGCTGGACCTCGGCTCCGGAACAGGCCTCGATTGCTTCATCCTGGGCAGCCTGGTCGGCGCGAAGGGCCGGGTCTTCGGCATCGACATGACCGATGAGCAGCTCGACATAGCCCGGCGCAATGTTCCGGAGGTCATGTCCGCCTTTGGATACTCCGAGAACAATGTCTTCTTCAACAAGGATTTCATAGAGACCCTCGAATCCATCGAGGACTCCACGGTTGACCTGGTGGTCTCCGATTGCGCCATCAATCTCTCCCCCAGGAAAGACAACGTCTTCAGCTCAATCCACCGGGTTCTGAAACCCGGCGGTGAATTCTATATCTCCGACATCGTCGCCGACCGCCGCCTGCCCGAGAGTATCCGCAACGACAAGAAGCTCCATGCCGAATGCCTCGGCGGCGCGCTCTACGAATACGACCTCCTCGATACGATCACCGCCGCCGGGTTCAGAGACCCGCGCAGCGTAGCCCGCAGCCTGGTCGAGGAAAACATCGGCGGAACACCAAACCGTTTTTACTCCATGACATTGCGTGGATTCAAATTCGAGACGCCGCTTGACCGGCGCTGCGAGGATTTCTGCCAGAACGCCACCTACCTCGGCAATTGCCCGGGAAGCGAAGAAAGCTTCTTCCTGGATCAGAATCACCTGTTCGAGAAGAACAGCGCCAGGGCTATCTGTCGGAATACCGCGAGGATGCTCGCGGAGACCCGCCTGTCGAAATATTTCGAGGTGACCGGCGAGCTCGAACATCGCGGTATCTTCGACTGCTCCTCCCCCATCCCCGCCTCCGGCGAATCCCCCAGCTGCTGCTGAGCCCGGGCGTCTGAAAGCCCGGGGAGCATCCCAGCGACGAAGACACCCGGCGGCCGCATCCTGCAAATTGCCCGCAAGCGAATGACCTGCAGCTGGCAGGCGGAGACGATGATTTCACCTGTCTGAAAAAACTCTTCTCTGGTTTGAGCTTGTCAGACCGGCAAAAATATGATTTATAAATTACAAATCAACTTTTGTAAGTTGCTCGTCAACCTTGAAGCCTTTCGCAAGCGGCTATCGGCTTCATCATCGACGTCTTAAAAAGAAAAGAAGTGACAGATGGAGTCGAGGACCAGGGCTGCTGTCGAAAAAGAAACCATCGCTGCGCGACGAACCTTTTTCGTCTTCCTTGGGATACTGACCCTCGTGGCAGTCCTTGTCGGCTGCCTGAGCTGGCCCCCTGCCTGAGCCGGCTCATCAGGAAGTGAGAGAAAACCCTGGGATGCGGACCCCGCATCCAGCCCCCCAGCCGGGGTCAAGACAGAATTATTAGTTACCCCGCCGGGGAGTCATTGGTTTCGAGATTGCTTACCAGGCATGACCTTCGAAATCGTTGCGGCGTTCAGGAACTCCTCGACGGGGTTTTTTCGTGCGCCTGGCCCTCTCCTGTACGATCCACTCTAATAATTGCCAAAATCTCACGATTGCTAATTGACAAAAACGCAATTCAGTTCTAAGCTAATAATCAGTTGAGTGGGTGGCACCACCAGGGATCTTCAGGAGGTCTCTTGAAACGACTCATGAATCGGGATTCTGGGCGGGTTTACCGCGTGACGATGCGGTTCCAAGTCCCGATAAACAGTGTTCGAACAGTCGCTGAAAGAAGCTCCTTTTTACCGGGTCCTCGGGAGTGCCGAAGTCTCTCTTGCTGGCTGAAATCTCAACCGATATCAGGATATACCAACTGCTGAATCTCCGCTGAAAATCAAGAGCCCGACCACAGGCCGCGGCACTGAAAAATGGAGATTTTTTCTTTCCGGAAAAACAACCCCCAGGAGCATAGACATGGCCCAGGAAGAATATGACGAAGAAGAATATGACGAAGAGATGGAAGGCGAGGAGGAGCTTTTCGATAAGCCCGGCTGGCTGACTGAAATGCCCTATTGGGCGGTCTCGGCCATCCTCCACATCATCCTGATCCTCATCATCGGAGGCCTGGTTCTCAGCCGGCAGAGCAACAAGAAACAGAAGAATGTCGTGATGGAGGCCAAGCTGAAGAAAAAGCCGCCGAAGTACGACCCGAAGAAAAAGCGCGATCTGAAGAGGACCCCCCAGATCCTCAACCCGAAGATCATCAAAGAACCCGTCATCAAGCGTAAGATCGACGAGGTAACCACTGATATCCCCAAGGGAACCGACCTCAACAACCTCTCCAACGTCAACCAGAACTCGACGATGGTCAACGACGCCATCGGAGTCGGCGGCGGAGCGGCGGGAGCTTACGGACATCGCTACGGCAAGGGCTCGCTCACCCGCGAAGGCGGCAGCGAGGGTACCGAATCGGCCGTCCTCGCCGCTCTCGAGTGGCTCTATCGCCACCAGGATGCGGACGGCGGCTGGAAGGCCGCGGGCTTCAACAACGCCAGCGTACGCGAGAGACGCGGCCCCAGCGCCAACAGGGATTCCAATCGTTACCCGAAGGACATCGGCTGGGAAGAGAACAATGTCGGCGTCACGGCCCTGGCGATCCTGGCCTTCACCGGCTTCGGCCACACCCACATGGACGGCGAGTACGAGCACTTTGTTGACTGTCTCAAGAAGGCCGTCAAGTACATGATCAAGCAGCAGACGACGCGCACCGGCGACCCGGCCAGGGACGGGCGCTACGGCAGCGGTGACTCGGAGCAGTGGATCTACAACCACTCGATCGCCACCATGGCCATGGCCGAGCTGCTGCTGATGTCGAACGACTTCAAGCTCAAGAAGTCGGTCAAGGATGCCACCAAGCTCTGCCTGCGCGCCCAGAACGACGGACGGGGCTGGCGCTACGGAATCAAGCCCGGCGACAACGATACATCGGTGACGGGCTGGATGGTCCTGGCCCTCAAGACCGCCAAACAATGCCGCCTGGGGCTTCCGAAGCAGGAGTACCAGAACGCCTTCGGCGGAGCGCTCAAGTGGTTTGAATACGCCACAGCCTCCAACGGCAAGACCGGCTACAACGTGCCTGGCGACGAAGGCTCCCGCCTCGCCAAGGGATACCCGGACCCCTACCCCTTCTCCAAGGACCTCTCCTGCATGTCGGCGGTGGGCGTACTCTGCCGCCTCTTCGCGGGCCAGAGCCGCAAGGAAGCCTCGATCCGCTCAGGCGTGGACATCCTGAACCAACAGCTTCCGATGTGGCGTGAGCAGAAAGGTCGATCGCTCTCCACCATCAACATCTACTACTGGTACTACGCTACCTACGCCATGTTCCAGTTTGGCGGCAAGCCCTGGCAGGCCTGGAACATGAAGATGCAGCGGGCCCTGGTCGACACCCAGAGGGCTGAATACAAGGACGACTCCCCCGAGGTGGACGGCAGCTGGGACCCCATTGGTGAATGGGGCATCTCCGGCGGCCGCGTCTATGCCACCGCCCTGGGAGCCATGACCCTCGAGGTCTACTACCGCTTCGAACGCCAGCAGGAAGGCATCGGCCTCTAGGCGCCCGAAGCACCGGGCCACCCGGTCGCTGTCCAGATGACCGGTCCAGACGACCAGCGTCTCTGAACACGACCCGGCAGCCCGGCAGTTTCCATACACCCGGAACCCGTTCCCCCGGACAAACCGCGGCAACGTAAGAGGGGTTGCGTAGACACTCTGTCCACAGGACAGCGTCACGGGATCGGTACGCAACCTTCGTAGAGTTTTTTGAAACCGGAAACCAACTTCAGGAGCGCAGGGTATGGTCGAAAAAGAATATTACGAAGACAGGTATGCGGAAGAAGCCGCAGGAGAAGAGGAAGTTTTAGCCAGGCCCGCCTGGGCAAGAGAGATGCCCTACTGGACGGTCTCGGCGGCTCTGCATATCTTCCTGGTGCTCATCATCGGGGGGCTGATCTTCAGCCGGAAAACAACCAGGCCGCAGAATCGCAAGCCCCTGGTCGCCAAGACGATAACCCCGCCGCCAAAGTTCGATCCAAAGAAAAAACGTGATCTGAAGAGGGTCCCTCAGATCCTCTGTCCGACGATCATCGAGAAACCTTTCGTCAAGCTCAAGCCCGAGGAAATCACCACCGAGATCCCCAAGGGATCCGATATCCACAAGATCTCCGACACCAACCTGGAAATGGACTCTGCAACCATCGCCCTCGGAGTTGGACCGGGAGGGTCCGGCGCCTACGGACATGACCGGGGCGTGGGTAAAACAAACGGCCCGGGAATGACCCGTGCGAGCGAAGACGCTGTTCTCGCCGCGCTGGAATGGCTGTACCGCCACCAGGATGCCGATGGCGGCTGGAAGGCCGCGGGCTTCAACAACGCCAGCGTACGCGAGAGACGCGGCCCCAGCGCCAACAAGGATTCCAATCGCTACCCGAAGGACATCGGCTGGGAAGAGAACAATGTCGGCGTCACGGCCCTGGCGATCCTCGCCTTCACCGGGTACGGCCACACCCACATAACGGGTAAACACGAGCACTTCGTTACCTGCCTCAAAAAGGCCGTCAGGTACATGCTCAAGCAGCAGACGATGCGTACCGGCGACCCGGCCAGGGACGGACGCTACGGCAGCGAAGCTTCCGAGCAATGGATCTACAGCCAGGCGATCGCCACCATGGCCATGGCCGAGCTGCTGTTGATGTCGAACGACTTCATGCTCAAGAAATCGGTCAGGGAGGCGACCAAGCTCTGCCTCCGCGCGCAAAACGATGGACGAGGATGGCGCTACGGAATCAAGCCTGGAGACAATGACACCTCTGTAACGGGCTGGATGGTCCTGGCCCTCAAAACCGCCAAGCAATGCCGCCTGGGACTCCCAAAAGGGGCGTTCCAGAATTCCTTCGAAGGCGCCCTCAAGTGGTTCGATTACGCCACCGCCTCCAATGGCAAGGTTGGCTACAACGTACCTGGAGACGAAGGCTCCCGGCTCGCCGCGGGGCACGCGGATCCTTATCCCTTCTCCAAGGATCTCTCCTGCATGACCGCGGTCGGGGTCCTCTGTCGTCTCTTCTCCGGCGAGAGCCGGCGGGTCGCCTCCATCCGCTCAGGCGTCAATATTCTCTCGCAGCAACCGCCTGTGTGGCATGAACAGAAGGGCCGCTCGCTCTCCACCATCAACATCTACTACTGGTACTACGCTACCTACGCCATGTTCCAGTTTGGCGGCAAGCCCTGGCTGGCATGGAACGAAAAGATGCAGAAGGCTCTCATCAACACCCAGAGGGCCGAATACAAGGACGACTCCCCCGAGGTGGACGGCAGCTGGGATCCCATTGGCGAATGGGGCATCTCCGGCGGCCGCGTCTATTCCACAGCCCTGGGAGCCATGACCCTCGAGGTCTACTACCGTTTCAAACGGCAGCAGGAAGGAATTGGCCTGTAGATCTCTCGAAGCTCCAGCTCGCCTGGCCTCGTCCTCTGCTCTCAGAATGCGGCCAGGTGAGCCGCCAGCTTCCACATGCCCAGCACATCAGCCTTCGGACAGACCTCGGCCGTGTAGTTCAGATTGAGCGGCTGCAGACGCACCTTGCCGCCGGGGTCGAAGAAGACCTGTCGGAAGGTGACCTCTCCTTGTCCTTCAGAGGAAGGGCTCTTCCTGACCAGGGCGAAGTCACGGCTGCGCAGGGGGCTGCTGGAAAACACGCCCAGGTCGCCCTCGGCGAAGCTCGGCCTGACAGGAGCCTCCATACAGTCACCGATGATATGGACCGCGAAGGCGCCCTCATCCGGAACCGAGGGAAGGTGGAGAAACTCCTCCGGCTCCCCCACCGGCTGGCCATCCTGGTCGAATTCAAACGAGTAGCCGTCAGCTACCGAACCGAGAATGGGAATCCCGGAACGTGCCCCGGCGGCATCATCTGGAGCCTGGCCGCGCTGGGTCTCGGCCAGGGCCAGGTTCAGGCGCGCCACCTGCCCCTCAAGAGCCTGGATCTGTCCCTCCTGGAATGCCAGGAAGTGATTCGTCGGCAGCTTCAGGAGCCTGGCGACCTTCTCGGCCAGTCCGGGCTCGAGATTCTTTTTTCCCGCCTCGATATCCCGCACCTGGTATTTCTGGATACCGAGCTTCAACGCGACATCCTCCACCGAGAGATGCCGTTTCCGGCGCTGGGTGCGGATCTCCTTGCCCAGGGAGCCGGGAAGACTCGGCTGGATAACACCCTCGGAGGGAACGGCCGCGCCGCGAAAGAAATAGGACGGCTCGACACCCAGGGCCTCGGCGATCCGGGCAAGCACCTTGGTGTCAATACGACGCTGCCCCTTCTCCAGCCGCGACATCTGCGACTGCGAGAGTCCGATCGTCTCGGCCAGATCCTTGGCCGACATCTTGATCCGCTCGCGTAGGATCTTTACCTCGAGACCGATGTCGAGCATACGCCTGGCGCTCCAATGAGTAAAATGAACCTGCCCCTGTTACATCTTACCAAAAACGCAATTTCTTGCAATCTGCCCAAGTCTCTACAGCGTTACCGGAAGCTCCGGGGCCGAAAAAGGTCAGGCCTCGACCAAAATGAACTGAACAGCCATGCTCAACCCGTTAAAAAGAGCGTGAAAGAAGATCGCGAAATAGAGGCTGCGGGTCTTGTGATAAACGTAGCCTACCGCCATGCCGACGACAAACAGCGGCAGGAAAGCCGCCAGGCTGAGGTGGGAGGAAGAAAAGACCGCGCTGGAAAAAACCAGGGCGGGAAGCACCCCCCACCGGCTCTTGAGCAGACCGAAAAAGAAGCCCCTGTAGAGCAACTCCTCCCAGAGAGGCGCCAGGATGACAGCATTGAACACGAGCAGGGAGAGCTCGAGCGGGTCTCCCCTGGCCACCGCATCGCCAAACATTTTGACGACCTCCTGGGGCATCGACTCGTAGCCAAGGTACTCGATCAATTCAGTCCAGAGATGGGCGCATAAACCGAGGGGGACGATAAAAAATACATAGACCAGGACAACGGGTAAAAGGTTGGTCAGCGATGCCCCGCGTAAACCGAGGGTCGCGGGCGACTGTCTCAAGCCGACAACGACGAAATACCAGATCAAAAACGCGATCAGGCCGCCCCCCAGGAGGTAGCCGCCTGTCATACTGCTTGCCCGCGCCTGAATTTCACTCGAATAGAGACCGGTGTCCCAGCTCTGCTCCAGGATCCCCATGATAATCCCGGGAAAGAGCAGAAAGGCGACAAGCGCCAGCAGCACGGAGATGCCGGTCCAGCGAGGGGCCTCACAAGCGGGAGCCGCCCTGAATAACCTGCTCGAATCCAGTTTTTTCAGACCGAAGAGCGACAGACTGGCAATAATAAGCGCCAGCAACGACCATGCAAAGTTATCCAATGGCGCATCCTGCATGAAGTCCGCCCCCTCAGGCCGACCCGGTGCCGTCGACCATGCCCGCGGTGGGACTCGATGCGTTGGCGTAGAGCTTACGCTCGATCCGGCCGGCAAAATACGCCTCGCGGCCCGCCAGCAAGGCGTTCTTCATCGCGCGGGCCATTCGGACCGGCTCCCGGGCCAGCGCGATACCGCTGTTGAGAAGGACGCCCTCCACCCCGAGCTCCATGGCGATCGCCACATCGGAGGCCGTACCGACTCCCGCGTCGACGATGACGGGGGTGTCGATGGTCTCGAGAATGATCCGGATATTGTTGGGATTGAGGATCCCCTGCCCGGAGCCGATCGGAGAGCCTGCCGGCATGACGCTGGCCGCTCCCGCCTCGGCCAGATGCCGGGCAAGAATCGGATCATCCGAGGTGTAGGTGAGCACGGTGAAGCCCTCGGAGACCAGGGTGGCCGTCGCCTCAAGGGTGGCCACGGGGTCGGGGAGAAGGGTGCTCTCGTCGCCGAGCACCTCGAGCTTGATCAGGTCCGTCTCCAGCAATTCCCGGCCCAGGCGGGCGTAGCGGCAGGCATCCTCGGCCGTGTAGCAGCCGGCCGTATTCGGCAGGAGCGTGTATTTAGAGCGGTCGAGATGCCTGACGAGGCTCTTCTCGGGATCCTCGAGGTTGGCCCGGCGAATGGCCACCGTGACCACCTCGCAGCCTGAAACCTCCAGGCATTCGTTCATCTCTTCATTGCTGGAGTACTTCCCCGTACCCACAAACAACCGCGAGTTGAAGCGATGCCCGCCCAGAACGAGCGCATCATCACTGGAATCGGGGGATACTTCCTGCCGCTCGATATCTCGCGTTTCAACGCCTTGTGACATGGATTCTCAACCTCCACCGACAAAAGTCACCACTTCCACCTCGTCTCCATCCGAGAGGAGCACCTCCTGGTGCGTACGCCTGGGAACAATGCCCCGGTTGACCTCAACAGCCACTCCCTCACGCGGCAGCTCGAGAGCCTCGATCATCTGCCCTACTGTCGTTCCAACAGCGAAGGAATGGGTCTCACCGTTAATCGTAATTCGCAGCATTCTGCCAAGCAGCGGGCCGCAGGCGCCAGCCGGGCCCCGTCCTCGTTCGAGACTGTCCAGAAAGATGGAATAGCCACGAGAAGAGTAGCACAGGAACGCCCCGGGGAGAAAGCAATTGCTACCCCGGGCGCGAGGCGGAAAGGGGAAGAGCGGGGCGCGCCACCAGCACGCCCCGGAGACTCACTTCTTCTCCTGAGCGGAAGTCTCTGTGTCGACCTCGACCCCGAGTTTCTCAAGGTAGAACAGGGCGTTCGACCTGTACTGGCGTCCGCCGCGAGCGAGATACTCGCGGAAGTGCTTTACTGCCTCATCCTTCTTTCCCTGGAGGTCATAGATCGCTCCGAGAAAATAGTAAGATTCCGGGTTGTCCGGCTCAGCGACGAGGGCCTTGCGAAAGGCCGCCTCCGCTCCGGGCAGGTCCTTCTTCAAGGCGAGAACATAGCCCAGCGCGGCGTTGATACCGCTGTAACGCTGCGCATCGGTCAGCTCCGCCGCCTGGCGGAAGTTGATCTCGGCGCTGTCGATCTCCCCCATCTTCAGGTAAATACGCCCAAGATGGTAACGATACCTGGGGATGTCGGGCCGCAGACCGATCGCCTCTTCAAGACTGCTTACGGCGAGGTTGAAGTCGCCCTTTTCAAAATGGATGCTGGCGATCTGGTAGTGGTAGTCATCCCGCTTGGGATACTCCTCGACTCTCGCCCGGATAAAATCCAGGCGGCTATCGAGATACGAGTGAGTCGTTTCCTCTGAAAGGGAATACTGCTCCCTCTCATCGACAATCGATTCACAGGCGCAAAGCGATAAACAGAAAATCGAAACCAATGCGAGTGGACCCCTGGAAGGGGTATTTTTGATCTTTGCAGGCATGTCCTTTTTCCTCCGAGACGGGACGTGTAGACCCTTCATCGGTATTCCAGAGCAAAAACTTGCCTAGGAACCTGCTGCGGAACCGATAATCCCAATGAGCTCTCCTGCGAGCTCTGGAGCCCCGCATCGGCCCCTCTCGATTCGCATTATCAGTCGATGGTTCCGCCGGTCTACTGAACCGGCTGATCAGGGTCTCACCAGGTCGAGCTCGGTGTCCTCGCCGAGTCCTGCCAGCTCCCGCTGCCCGAGCAGGATCCTGCCCAGGACCGTCACCCTGCCCTCCCACTCGGGCAGGGGCCGCCCGGCGATAAAGAGCCGGCCGCCACCGCCGTGCAGAGGATGAGAAATGACCGCGCCGCGGAAGATTCTCCTGGAGGAGAGCTCCGGGGCGAGAGCGCAACCGGCCGCAGGATCGGCATCCTCGACGACGGGATCGATCAGCAGGCCGACAGGTTCAACCAGTCTCCTGGGACGCAGCCCGGCGAAGGCCCCGCGCTCGACGAGATGCAGGACCGCCGACGCGTGGTTCGGAGCGGAAGAGAGAAACAGCTCGAGGTAGATCTTCTCGCCTCCTTGCACCAGCAGGCAGAGCCTTGGAGGCCGCAGGCGGGCCAGGCGGAAAGAAGAATACGGCCGAAAGGGAAGCATCGTATCAACCGGGGGCGCGGCTGGAATGGCATCGAGGTTCCGCGCCCCGCCGCCTAACAGATCCGCCGCCCCTCCACCGCGCCCGGCGGCCGGCAGGATCTCCCCGGACTGATCCCGGAGCTTCTCCACCAGCTCCCGGGCTGGCCTTCCCCGGCACAGGAAGAGACAGCGCAGCCACTCCCGGCGCAGGGCCGACCGGGAAATCCGACCGCTCAGCACCCCTGCCGCTTTTTCAACGACAAGCTTCTCCAGGCGGGTCCTCCTCTCCCTGCCAAGGGCCTTCCATCCCTCTCCAGCCCCCTCGAGCCAGGAGCCCACCGCCCGGGCGGCTCCAAGACGGGCCAGCCAGGCCGCTCCCGGGGCCGCCGCCAGCTCAAGCACCTTGTCGAAACAGGGCTGGCCCTGCAGGCTCGCGCCGGCCGCCCGGCTCGCGGCCATCGAAACCAGGAGATTCCTGTCCAGCATAAGCGAGCAGAAATGTCCGGACCATTCGCCCCCTCCGCAAAGCCTGAGAGCCTCGGCGAGGACCCATCGAACACGCTCATCCTTCTCCGCGGCAAATGCGGCGGCCACCCTAGCTGCCTGGGCTGCGGCGGGGTAACGAGTGAGCGACAGTGCGGCGGCGAGACGCCTGCCGGGGACTGGCGAAGCAAGCGCCGCGCCAAGAGCCGCGTGGTCTTCTTTCCTGCTCCCGATATTCGCCAGCGCCAGGGCAGGCTCCTCTCCGGCCTCCTCCGAGGAGGCCATCCGCAGGAGCGCGGCGCGGGAGACCTCGGTGTCCAGCCTTCCGAGAGCCGAGACGATCTCCCGGCGAACGAGCGGCTCGCCCTCCAGCTCGAGCCGGCCCAGCAGCGCCCGGTCGGCGCCGGGAGGAGCCTTCCTGCCAAGAAGACCCGCCGCCCTCAGGCGGACCTCGGCGCTGACGTCTCCCAGGGCTCCGGCTGCGAGCCCGAGCACCTCGGAATCCTTCGTGCCCGGCCAGCAGCGCCACTCGGCCGCCTCCATGTCATCTACCAGGACGGTATTCACCGCCGGCGGCTTGCTCGTCGATGAGCAGGACCACAGCGATGACAAGAGGACTGTGGCGGTGATCGCCGCGGCCCTGCTGGTCGGTAGAGATGAGATCATCCTTCATTCCCCCGCCGGAGTTTCAGCGTTGCCGCGTTTCAGGATCTCTATCTCCTCAACGGGAAAGAGCTTCCCCTGTCCTATGCCGGGGCATTCATCCGCGATCTCATCCCAGGCTCTCTCGCTCTTGAGGTTGCTGCGCCAGAAGGGAAAGGTCCGGCACTGCGTCGGACGCGCGGGATAGACAGAGCAGCCCTTGTCGAAGAAAACACAATCTCCACCAGGCTTCTCGATGAGAGAATAGCGTCTTCCCACCTTGCGAAGATAGCGCTCGCCGAAGCTGTCTACCGAAAGACCGAGGCACTTCGCAAGCGCCTCGATCTCCGCCGGCTCAACCCACACATAGCCGGGAGCTCCCGTACAGCAATCCCCGCAGCGTGTGCAGGAAAAACTCAGACCCTCTCGATACCACGGTTTTGACGACATAAAGAGAGGTTTAGCCGTCCCGGGGGTGCCTGTCAATAAATCAAACGGAAGAGGTATTCATAATCGATGCGAGCGAGACCCTTCCATAGCCATGCGTATTTTCACTATAATCCCGCTGTATGGACCGATGGATCACCTGCCTCATAGCTGCTTTCATGCTCCTGCTCCTGCCAGGCTGCGCTCAACGCATCCTGCACATTGAATCGCAGCCGCCTGGAGCCGCCGTCTACATCAACGGAGAGGCCGCCGGCAGGACCCCACTCGAACACCCCTTCGACTTCTACGGAAAGTTCGAGATCGTGCTCCGCCATACCAACCATCAATCCAGGCGAATCATCCACGAGGCCTCGCCGCCGTGGTACGCCTACTTCCCGATGGATATCATCGTGGAATTCATCCTTCCCGTCTTTCCCCTCCGCGACGTTCACCGAATCAGGGCTTCATTGCAGAAGGCCGGCAAGATTGATGAGGCCCTGCGCAAGGACCTCGATGAAAAGATACAAGCCGAGAGCCCGGAGGGCGGCGGCAAGGAAAAGTGAAAGGGGCTGGCGAACCGCCGGGCGACACTCCCGTGACGGCAGCCCGCAGACAATAGATGTTCTCAAAGACCATCCAGCCCAGGCTGTGGTACCGGGACAAGAAGGTCACCGTGGTCGGCCTCGGATCCTTCGGCGGCGGCGCCGGCGTCACCTGCTTTCTTGACTCACTGGGAGCCCGTGTCACGGTAACGGATCTCAAGACCGGCAAGGAGCTTGAAAACGAGCTTGCCGGTCTGGCTGATCGTGACATCAAATGGGTGCTTGGAGAACACAGGGATGAGGACCTGCTGGAAGCCGACCTCGTGGTGCTCAACCCGGCCATACCCAGGAGCACGCCCCTGGTCGAACGCTGCCTGGCCGCGGGAGTGCCGCTTGAAACCGAGATGAACCTGTTCTTCAAATATTGCAGGGGGAAGATCTGCGCGATCACGGGCTCGAACGGCAAGACCACCACCACCAGCCTGGCCGGCGCCATGGCCAGGCAGCGCTGGCCGGGACTGCTGATCGGCGGCAACATCGGCCAGTCCCTCCTGCCGCAGGTGGATGAAATCGCCGCAGAGGACTGGGTCATCCTCGAGCTCTCCAGCTTCCAGCTGGATGACCTGGCCTCCATCGACAGGCGTCCGAATATTTCGGTGATCACGAATCTCTCGGAAAACCACATCGACTGGCACGGCAGCTACGACAACTATCTCGCGGCGAAACGGCAGATCCTGCGAACAGGGCCGGCCCCCGACATCGCGGTCCTGAACCTCTTTGATCCGCTCCTGCGAAAATGGGCCGGAGAGAGCTCGCGGGAGCTGCGAGCTGTCTCGGCCCCCGGAGAGGGAACAGCCGGGGTCATCGCAGATATGGATACTGGAGATGTTCGCTCCATCCGCGGCGGGCGGGAAGAGCGCCTGTTTTCCCGCGAGGACCTCCAGCTTCGGGGAGATTTCAATCTCATCAACGCGGCGACCGCGGCGGCGGCGGCGGTGGAGATGGGAGTCGGGCCGCCCGAGATCCTCGAAGCGACCCGGTCTTTCAAGGGCGTCGAACACCGGCTACAGCTCATCGGAACCTTCAGAGAGGTCGAATACTTCAATGACTCAATCGCCACCACCCAGGAATCGACCGTCGCCGCCCTCCAGAACCTGGGACCTGTGGTCATCCTCATCTGCGGCGGCAAGAGCAAGGGGTGCGGGTTCGACCAGCTGGCCGCGACGGCCGCGAAAGAGGCCCGGCACGTGATCCTGATCGGAGAAACAGCCGGGGAAATCGAAGCGGCGATCAGGGCCGCGGGAGCTGGCGCCCCCGAACTGACCCACGCCGCCGACCTCCGCGCCGCGGTTGAAACGGCCACTCGTTCGGCGCGGCCGGGGGACCGGGTCCTGCTCTCCCCGGCCTGCCCCAGCTATGACCAGTTCAAAAATTTCGAGGAGCGCGGCAAAGAGTTCTGCAGACTTGTCGAAGAACGATTCGGCGAATAAATACCCCGAAATGCTGAATCCCCCCTCCGAAGCAGTTAAAATGCTGACTCGGTAAGCACCGATAGAACGATCAGGAGACAGGTATGAAATCTTCCGGATATCTCGCGGGCGTTTCCCTTCTACTCACCTTTACGCTGACAGCCGGATTCCTATCCCTGGACTCCGCGCCCACCGGGAGCGGCCAGGCCAGCGCACAGGAAGAAAAGCACGGGGGAGACATCATCTTCGAGGTGAAGAAGAACAAGCAGAAGCTCCGACACTCGGTCTTCAGCCACCAGCTCCATCTCGATTCCGGCTCGACCTGCAAAGATTGTCACAATGACAAGGTCTTCAAACGCGAGCGCAAGATCGGTAACAACAAGTTCACCATGAAGGACATCATGGCAGGCAAGGCCTGCGGGGCCTGCCACAATGGGCGTACCGTGATCAAGAACAAGGCCATCTTCCATCCCAAGAACAACTGCAAGCGCTGTCATTCGGCCACGTTCCGCAAGAAACGGCGCTGAAAACAGCGGGATCTGAAACCGTCAAGGTTCTGGGCGGGCGTTCCGCATACGGCACGCTCCGCGCCCCCGGCTCTGCCCTGTTCATTCTTCGTTATCCCTTACACGGATAGTACTTGGAGAAATACTCCGGATCGGGCACGAGTATTGAATAGTCTCTTACCGAAAGCGAATGCCGACTTCATTCGTGACGAAATGAAAGAGCTGAACAATACAAAGAGGAGCGAGACGGCGAAAGCCCCGCATTCCACGATCACCAGGCCCTCCCCGACCTGCGCCTGGTCTGCCGCGCGACCCGATACGACAACCTCCTGTCCTCCCCGCGCCGCCTCGCTCCTCCCTCCCTTTCCTCCCCGGCCAGCCAGCCAAGGTAAAAAAGATGGACCGAGAACCCCTCCCAACCGGACAGAGCCGGGTCTTCATCATCGGCTTCGAAAACTTCTCCTTCTACTACCTGCCCAGGAGATCCCGGATCGTCTCCCGCCGACAGGCGCCGACCCTCAACTGGACACCTCCCTCGAAAAATCCCCGGGCCGAAGGAGAAGACGCGCCGCCGACCGGCGCCTAGATCTCTCAGCTCCCGCTGCCGGGCCCTTCAGCGGGGCCCTGCTCATCCTCGCTCCGGTCCGCCTCCCCGGCAGCTGACTCGGCGCGGGAAGAATGGATGCCGTATTTGCGCAAGCGACGATAGAGCGCCTTGCGAGTGATGCTGAGCCATTGGGCCGCTCGTGACTTGTTGCCCCCAAAGCGCTTCAGGGCGGCCTCGACCGCCTCGCGTTCAGCCTCATTGACGATGCCCTCGAGGGAAGCCTGCGCCCCTCCCACGGCCAGGCCCGGGCGTCCCCGACCGACAAGCTCCGGAGAGACATCATCTATCGAGATTTCATGGATCCCGAGGGTGGCCAGGCGGCGCATCTCATTCTCGAGCTCCCGGACATTTCCCGGCCAGTGATACCTGGCCAGCAGCTCAACGACACCTTCTGCGAATCGCGGCACGCGCTTCAGCTCATCGTGGCGGGAGAAAAGCAGCCCGGCGAGGGCCGGTATGTCCTCCCAGCGTTCCCGCAGCGCAGAGACATCAAGCTGCAGCCCCTTGATCCTGTAGTAGAGATCCTGGCGAAAGGTGCCCTTCCTCACCAGGCGCTCGAGGTCCGCCCGGGCGGCCGCGATCACCCGGATATCAACCAGCAGGGTTCGCTTGCTCCCCAGCGGACGTACCTTGCCATCCTCCAGCACACGCAGCAGGCGTGTCTGCATATCGATGCTCATATCCTCGATATTGTCGAGAAAGAAGGTGCCTCCATCCGCCTGGGACAGCAGCCCCTCCCTCTCCGATTCCGCCCCGGTAAAGGCACCCTTCTCATGCCCTAGAAGCTCGCTCTCGATCAGGGTATCTGGAACGCTTCCGCAGCTGAGGGTTACGAAGGGCGCCGCGGCCCGCGACGAGGCCTGGTGGATGGCCTGCGCGAGGATCGTCTTGCCCGTGCCTGACTCCCCGTAGATCAAGACAGGAATATTGGAACCGCTGACCTCCCTGATCGTGTCAAAGAGATCCAGCATGTCAGGGTTCGCCGAGGCCAGGCCGAAGAAATCATCAAGCTCCCGGGCAAACTCGGTCCGGCTCTCCGCAGCTGGCTCGGCCTCCCTCGCCGGCGGGGCGGAGACGGCTGCCGCCCTGGAACCGCGCAGACTGGCCTCCTGCTCGCGAAGCCTGATCGCGACCGCGCAGAGGGTCGCCCAGGCGGGCAGCCGGTCCTTTGCCGCGACAGGGACATCGAGAATGACAAAACGATGGTCAAGATAGATTCCGCCAAGGATCTCTTCACCGGAAAAAACCGGGCAGATCCTGATAGAGAGAGGTGATTTCAATCCCTCTTTCGAATCCTCGGTGCGGAAGCGGCGGTCGGTCCGGGCATCATCAACGGCCCAGCACTCTCCCGCGGAGAGCATCCGGCTGATGGCGAAGTGGCTCATCCTCCTCAGCGGATCCTGGATATCCTCACTGTCCCTGTTGCGGGCCGCAAGAACATGGAACCCCCCGGGTTTCCCCAGCAGGAACAGGAAGGCCCTCTCCGCATCGGTATCAGAGATTACCGAGTCGAGAATGTCCGAGAGAGTTTTACGCCCCGGCCCGCCTGCGCCGAGCCCAGCGAGAGCTCGCAGGAAACGATCATCATTGCCTTCTTCCCTGGCCATAGCATCCATCCTACCACCCACGCGCCGACCGATGGCCATCTTCCCCCCGCCGACAGCCTCACCTCAGCCGCCGATGATCTTCCGCGAAAGCACCTCGGCAAAGCCCATGTTCTCAGCCCTCAACAACGTGATGCGCCTCGCCGAATCCAGCACCTCTACCCTGGATGCTCCATCGAGGGGACGGCCGTCAGCCACCAGCCGCATACCGCGCTTGGGCAGGTCCTCCGCGACGAAAACCAGCGAGCGGTCAAGGGGCACCGCAAGCGAGAACCGGACGGAGCTGAAGGGGACCGCCTGGTGCGGATAGAGCGGGGTCACAACCATGGCCGCGAGCTCAGGGTGCACTGCGGGTCCGCCGGCGGCGAGGTTGTAGGCGGTCGATCCTGCCGCCGTCGCCACCACGAAACCATCACCGGCAAACTTGTTGAAGAGGACTCCATCAAGGAAGACGCTGAAGCGCACGCTCTGGCGGGTCTGCCGCTCGAGCAGGACGTCATTGAAGGCGAAGAGCTCCTCCTGCCGGCCATCTTCAAGCTCGGCGTTAACTCTCAGAACCGGATGCTCATCTGCCTGGTAATTTCCCGAGGTGAGAATCTCAACGACATCATCCAGGCAGGACTGGGGATTCATATGAAAACCGACTGTTCCGAAATTCACGCCGAAGATGGGCTGCTGGGGAAAATCGTAGCGGTGCAGGCACTCCATCAGGAAACCATCGCCGCCGAGCACCAGCAGAACCTGGGCGCCGTCTTCGGCCGTACCGGGTTCATCCACGATCTCGTAGCCACCCTCCCTGAGGCTGTCCTCGAGCCGCCCGAGGCTCTCAGCGCACTCCGGCACCTGCGTATTGGCAAGACAGCAGACCCTGGATAGATCCCGCCCGCTCACGAGGTCACCCTGGCGCCTTCCCTCGCCGCAAAAAAGAGCCACTCGGCAAGCTCATCCTTGCCCCGGCCAGCGAGGACCTTGTAGTTCCTGCCGGCCACATCGCCGCTCGCATCGCGATCTCGATCGCTTCGAAAGCGCTTGTAGCTGATCTCTCGGAAATCGTTGTCGAAGTCGTAGGCCCGCGAGCCGGAGAAACGCGCCAGGATCACCCCGATCTCATCCCGGGTGAGCAGACCCTCCTCGTTGTAGCTGACCAAGACGCTCCGCGCCTTTGTCGACAGCACGAGATCGAGCATGGCCGAGAAGACGTCGCCGACGGCCGCGGTGCCATTGCTTTCTTTCGTTCGCCGACGGCCCCTGCGAACACAATACGCCGACTTGAGATGATCGTAGGGCCTGAGCCCGGTCTTCCCGTAGAGAGACGCCTCGAACTTTCCAATATCATCGTAGAGATGGTAGCCGGAGAGGATATCCAGTACGTGATAGTTCGCCGCGTACTGGCGCTGGTTGTAGGGCGGATCGAGGTAGAGCACATCACCCTTCAGTCTTCCGACCAGGGCGTTGGCATCTTCACTGTAGGCCCTGTTTCTCTGCGAGCTCTCGATCACCTCGGGCAAGGTCAGCCAGAGGGTCTTCTTTGCAGATGCCTGCCACTTCTTGAGATAGGCCCCATAGGTGCCGGAGATATTCGCCACTCGGTCCGCCGCATCGACCAGCGCGCTCAGCAGGAGATAGAACTCGCCCCTGGTAAAGAGCTCCTCGCGATATCTCTCGCGCAGGAAGCCGAGAATCCCATCAAGCCGTCGACCGTTCTCGTCGGTAAAATAGCGCCGGTCGGCACCGCCGCCCGGGCAATAATTTCGATAAACAAGTCCCTCCACCGGCTCGATGCAGGTGTTGAGATAATGCACCGCCCGGGCAAGCGGCAGCCTTCTCGCCGCCCGCCGGGGGGCCTCCTGCCCATCATCGTGCTCCAGGATGTCGCCCTGGACATGCATCCCCTCGATAAAATCCTTCGAGCTGAGAGCGTCCCGGTAGCGACCGGAGAATTCCCTGTAGGCCGGCCACCTGCTGACCTCGACAGCCGCTACCGCCTGCGCGTAGCAGGACGGCAGGATGTCGTTAGCAAGCACCTTGTAGCCCCGGCGCTTGAAATACTTACCGACGCTGGAGGAGCCGGAGAAGATGTCGATGAGAGTTCCTCCCTCGACACCCCGGTCTAGGAGCAGGCTCTCTATCTGGCCAAGGAGTTTTGTCTTATTGCCGATGAGACGCATCTTTTGCCGCTGGCTGGTGGCGGAAATAAAAGTCGATTACATTCGATCCCCGGGAAGAAGACAAGCGACAAACAGTCCCTCCAGAAGGGAGGAGGACCTCCGGGGTATCCAAAAAAACCGGGCTCGCATCCCTTGGAACACGAACCCGGTTTTCCTGGTAGACGATATCGCGGAGCGGACGCTCTGCCGACCCCCCGCTATCGGCTGGATCAGTACATACCGCCTCCGCCGCCGCCAGGAGCGGCTTCCTTGCTGTCATCAGGTATCTCGCTGATGATGGCCTCGGTGGTAAGCAGCAGCCCGGCGATACTCGCGGCATTCTCGAGAGCGGAGCGCGTGACCTTGGCGGGATCGATAACACCCGCCTCGACCATGTCGACATGCTCATTGGTGAGCGCGTTGAAGCCCTGGTTGCCTTCACCCTTCTTCACCTCCTCCGCGATCACGGCGCCGTCAAAGCCCGCGTTCTCGGCGATCTGGCGAATGGGCGCCTCAATGGCGCGGCGCACGATATCAACACCGATAGATTCCTCGATCTCGAGGTTGTCGAGGTTGTCGAGCGCGCTGACGCAGCGCAGCAGGGCGACTCCGCCACCGGGAACGATTCCATCCTCGGTCGCCGCGCGAACGGCGTGAAGCGCATCCTCTACGCGCGCCTTCTTCTCCTTCATCTCGATCTCGGTGGCCGCCCCGACGTTAATCTGGGCTACACCGCCGACCAGCTTCGCCAGGCGTTCCTGAAGCTTTTCCTTGTCGTAGTCGGAAGAGGAGTTCTCGAGCTCTTTCTTGATCTGGGCGATACGGCCCTTGATGGCGTCCTTCGTCCCGCCGCCCTCGATGATCGTGCACTGGTCCTTCTCGATCACGACCTTCTTGGCACGACCGAGGTCGGTGACCTGGATATTGCTGAGATCGACGCCAAGGTCCTCGAATATAGCCCTGCCGCCGGTGAGAGTGGCAAGGTCTTCGAGCATGGCCTTGCGGCGATCGCCAAAGCCCGGCGCCTTGACGGCACAGCAGGAGAAGGTCCCGCGCAGCTTGTTAATGACCAGCGTCGCCAGGGCCTCGCCCTCGACATCCTCGGCGATGATGACGATCGGCTTGCCAGCCTGGGCCACCTTCTCGAGCAATGGAACAATGTCCTTGATCGCGCCGAGTTTCTTCTCATGGATCAGGATAAACGGATCCTCGAGCTCACAGGACATGTCTTCCGGCTCGGTAACGAAATGCGGCGAGAGATAGCCCTTGTCGAACTGCATACCCTCGTGCAGGGAGACGGTGGTCTCGAGGCTCTGACCCTCTTCGACCGTAATCACGCCATCCTTGCCGACCTTTTCCATGGCCTCGGCGATCATGGTGCCGATCTCGGCATCATTGTTCGCGGCGACGGTGCCGACCTGGGCAATCTCCGCGGTTTCCTTGATCTCGATAGAGAGCTCCTGGAGACCTCCGACGAGCGCCTGGACAGCCTTGTTGATCCCGCGCTGCAAGCTGATAGGGTTCGATCCGGCGGTTACGTTCTTGAGACCCTCGTCATAGATGGCCTCGGCCAGCACGGTCGCGGTGGTCGTTCCGTCACCGGCATTGTCGCTGGTCTTGGAGGCAACCTCCTTGACCATCTGAGCTCCCATATTCTCGTAGGAATCCTCGAGCTCGATCTCCTTGGCGACGGTCACACCATCCTTGGTGACGGTAGGCGCTCCGAAACTCTTCTCGATAATCACATTCCGCCCACGGGGCCCGAGCGTGACCTTCACGGCCCGAGACAGCTTCTGGACTCCCTTGCGAATCGATTCGCGGGCTTCCTGATCAAATGAAATCTTCTTGGCACTCATGCCGAAATTCTCCTTGCGGGTCGAATCTTTCGTCCCCGGCTATTCACCTGTTTATTCGTAATTACTCAATGACAGCGAGAACGTCGTCCTCGCTCATGATAAGCAAGTCCTCGCCCCCAAACTTAACCTCGGCACCGGCGTACGATCCGAAGATCACCCGGTCCTTGACACTGATCTGCATGGGACCCCTTTCGCCGGATTCGAGAAGCCGGCCGGCTCCAACACTGACAACCTCGCCCTCGCGGGGCTTTTCCTTGGCCGCATCGGGCAAAAGGATTCCACCCTCGGTCGTATCTTCGGCTTCCAGCCTCCTGACGATAATCCTGTCGTTCAGCGGCTTGATCTTCTGTTTCGCCATCTTTACTCTACTCCTTGAAAACTACTGTTTCCAGCCCTCCAGGGCCGGCGAATTGATATCCAATAACCTTTAACCCAGAAATTCCTCTTCGCAGTCAGAACTCCAACGCCGCTGGAAGGTCTTCACCACGCCACGGATCCTCACGCTGTCCAAGGGCTTTCGCACCAGGGCCAATCCCCCGGCCTTGAGAATTTTCTCTTCCAGCCCGCTCGACGCATCACCCGTAACAAAAATCGCTCCCAAGCCCGGCAGTTCCTGGCTCAATAACTCGTATGTTTCCAGCCCGGTAAGATCCGGAACGTGGTAATCCAGTATCGAAAGCTCCGGTTCACGTTTCTCCCGCCTCAGCTGGCGAGCGAGGTCAACCGCTTCCTGACCACGGGTCGCAGTCGAAATCTCATGCCCATCGAGTTCCAGAAGATTCTCCAGACTCCTGAGGCAACCGACATCGTCATCCACCAACAATATTTTCAGGCGGACGAATGAACTGCTCATCAAAACAACCATCTCTGGTCAGTAGGAGGCGCCCATCAGAGCGCCCCATCTAAATAAGACGGACCTTCCAAGGTGCAAAGCCCGTGCCTCACCAAGGAAAATATCCTAAACCCTTAAATAGAAATATTTTGCAACGACCGCTCCGGAAAAGTTCCCGAAGGAGACTGGCAAAGAGGCAGAAACGGTCGATTTCAGCCTGTCAAGTTGGCAGTATACGGGGCTGAACCGGGAAGCGAGCGCGGTTGAGGAAACAGGGGGCCCCCCTTGTTAAACCTCAGAGGTATCCTGGTTGGCATCTCCGGAGGAAGGACGCTCGAGATCGTATTTAGCGATCTTATTGTAGAGACTCTGGCGGGGAATGCTCAGGGCCCTGGTCACTCGCGACTTGTTCCAGCCGCCCTCGGTGAGAGCGTTGAGCAGGACCAGGCGCTCGCACTCGTCGATGATTTCGTTGAAGCTCTCGCGCAGCGGGATCCGCAAGACCAGGTGATCGGTATCCTTCTCGATACCATCTCCCAGGCAGGCTGCGCCGGGAGCTGCAGCGCTCAGGAAGGGAGTGAGATCCTTGCGAGCGATCTCCTTGTCCTCCGAGGTGAGCAGCACCTTCCGCAGGACATTCGAGAGCTCACGAACGTTGCCGGGCCAACCGTAGTCGACCAGAGCCTTCGATGCGCTCGAGCTGAATCTCCTCCGGACGCCCTCCTCCCGACTGATCCTGTCGAGAAAATGCTTAACCAGCAGGGGAATGTCAGCTCTCCTCTGGCGCAGAGGCGGCAGGTCGATGCTGATCACGTTCAGACGATAGAAGAGATCCGCTCGAAAGACGCCTTTTCCCACCAGGTGCTTGAGGTCCGTATTCGAGGCGCAGATGACCCGCGTATCGACCGCAAAGCTGTCCCGGCCGCCGACCGGCCGAACGACTCCTTCCTGCAGGGTACGCAGGAGCTTGCGCTGCATGTTTTCCGACATGTCGCCGATCTCGTCAAGGAAGAGCACTCCCTTGTCCGCTGCGGCGAACAAGCCCTGACGATCTTCGTCGGCCCCGGTGAAAGCGCCCTTTACATGCCCGAAGAGCTCGCTCTCGAGCAGGGTCTCCGAGATAGCGCCGCAATTCTCTGAAACAAAATTACGCTTGCCGCGATTGCCGGCCTGGTGAAGGGCCCTGGCGACGAGTTCCTTGCCCGTACCGCTCTCACCACAGATGCAGATGTTCAGATTGGAATCTTTAACTTTCTCGATGATCTCGATGATCTTCCTGATCTTTTCATCCCGGCCGATGATTCCGTAATAGGATTCATCCGGAGAATCACCGGCTTCGGCCGTCGACGCAGCAGTCCCCTCAACAGGCTCCCGGAGCGGAAGCTCGGCAACGGCGGGCGCGGCGGGTACGGTTGGCACGCCGGCGGCGGCAGGCTCTACATCAGGACAACCGCAACACCTTGAATAGATAGGCGCGAAGGCGTCGACAAATCGGTCGAAGCTTCGCCTCAGTCCTGCCTCGATCAGGCCGGTACCGAAGTCCCGCTCGAGGTAGAGGATGCCAATCTTCTTTTCTCCCATGGAAAAGGACCTGCACAGGGTCGGTCGTATTCCGGAGTTGCCGGAGCCTTCCGCGCCGACCTCCTCCTCGAAGACGATCAGCTCCCTCGACTCGAGCGCCAGCCGAGCAACCGCCCGGTTCACCGCGAAGTCGGGGTTCGTAACATCAACCCAGGAAAGCGTGTCGTCACTCTTGTGTTCGAGGCGCAGACGGGAGGCGCAGACCTCGAAGTCGAGCTCGTGGCCGGTCTCGAGGACGCCTGGCGCCCGCAGGCCATAGAGCAGGAAATAGCCGCGGAGAAACCCAAGCTCCCCGGCGAGACCCTCGATCGATTTCTTCGCGAGGGCTTCGAGCTCCTGCTCTCCGTCATGGAATTCTGAGACCAATCGGCTCAGCCACTCATCCATGCACTTTCGTGATGAATCAACACCACTGCTATCACGCTCACCGGGCGCACCCCGGGAGTTATCTTTCAACACTGTTCTGTCTCCTCAGACCCTTCGTCGTTCTACTGAACCGACCCTCATTAGGGTATATCGGTGCCCACGAAGAGCTTCCTGTAGGCTTTTCAGCATTGAACGAACCCTCTCTCTTACTCTCAAGCGGGTTTTCCGGATACAATGGCCATGAAGGTGGCATCCAAAAGACCGTTCACAAGACCGATAAGCATGTCAAGAATCCGGCCCCCGGCACCTCTATTCACCCTCTCACTGCTTTTTTTCGCAGTCCTGTTCACATCCTCGCCTGGACAGGAGAAGCCGGCCCCGGCGCAGCAAAAACCCGTCCCTGAAAAACTCCGCCTCGAAAAACTGGTGAAAGAGTTGGGGCACAAGAGCTGGAAACGCCGGGAGGCCGCCCAGAAAGAACTCATCAAGGCCGGTAACGAGGCCCTCCCGCTGCTGAAGAAGTATTCTTCCTCGACCGACATCGAGCTCGCCAGGCGCGCCAGGATTCTGCGGGAAAAACTCGACCCGATGATTTTCACCTTCCAGCTGCTGGAAATCAGGCTTGGGGACCAGCCTGAGATTCTTACCCAGTACACCGGCAGAGGTAAAGACAGGCAGGCCATCAAGCTGAGTGGGAAAAAACCGAAGGGAAGAAACCTTTCGAGCTACGTAATTTCCTGGGAATCCAACGAGCCCGGAAAATACCAGGTCCAGGTGAGGGAAGGAGCATCCCAGGCCAACCCCGGCGTCGTCCTCAAGCCCCCCCTCCCCACATCCCCCGCCCTCAGCACCCTGAAGCTCGCCGAGGAGGTCCGCTACGAACACCGCGGCATCGTAACGGGCCGAGAGCGCTTCCCCCTGGCCAGGATTCTGCATCAGCAACATCAGCGCCGCTCTGAAAGCGGCGAAACCCGCAAGACCATCTTCTCGCTGGACCTGCTCCACAGTCTCCTGTTCGAGCAGGCTCACAGCGACGATCTGAGCGAACGTATCGAGGCTCTCGCCTTACTGGTCGAGCTGGCCCCCGCCGAGGCCAGGGCGACCTTCCTGGGCGCCCTGAAGCAGCCTGAGACCTCCGCGCTTGGCGCGCTGGGGCTCGCGGCGCTGGGCGAAGCCTCAGCGCCCGAACTGCTGGTGAAGATCCTCGAGGAGCCCGAGTCACCGGCCGGCGACGCCCCTCCCGGCAAGACTGCGGGGAATGGACCGGACTCCAGGCTGGATGCCGCTGTGGCGCTCAGCCGAATTGGCGACCTCAGGGGTGTCGGCTACCTTCTACGCAAGCTCAACGAGCGTGATATTGTGCAGCTGTTCAGGATCATTTCGACCCTGTCCGACCTGGCTCCAAAGATCGCTCTGAAGCCGGGGCTGCGTGAACAATTTCTGCGGCTCGCGCTCCGCGACGACACCATCACCCAGGCTCCCTGGAGCTTCTACCACTACGAGACCCAGTATTTCTTTGTCCAGGCCATCGAAATCCTCGATCCCGAAAACGAGGGACACAGAACGCTGGCGGCCAATGCCCGCGGCGTATTTGAGGGACTGGCGCTCGGACAATACGGAGCGACCTCTATTAACCTCCGAGCCATCTTCCCCCTCTGGCAAAAAGTTCACCGAATCGCCTCGGGCCGCGCTCAAAACACCCGGTCAGCAGAGGAGCCGAAAGAGGAGCTGTCATTCATTGAAAAGATCCTTTCCAAGGTCGAATCATCGACCGGCCTCGGTGAAGTTATGGGACGCGTCAAGAGCTACTTTTCCGGCACGACCCTCCCTGATCCGTTCCTCAGCCTGGTAATGAAGAACCTTATCCGGTGCGGCGCCAAGGGAGAGGCGACCCTGCGCTATGCCGCCCTCAGAGGTGCGAGAGACCTCTCCTCTGCCATCCTGCTCTCCTCCGGCCAATTGAAGCTGCTCCTCGAAACTATGGCCGAGCTCTACGAAGACAAGGCCAACGCCAAGGCCGGCTCATCCCTGTCCTCCACCGCGAACCTGGTGCTGCCTGAGCTGCGCAGGCTGAGCGGTCTGCCCCTGAAACAATCCGCGGGCTCGGGACAGCGGGCCGACCTGGCGAAGCTGCGTAAATGGCTGCAGGATGAGACGGAGGTCTCAAAACAGGAAAAAATCCATCTCGAAAAGCAGGCCCAGGCAGGCGGCACGAAGCTCACCTGCTATGAATTTCTCCTGAGAATCAAGGCCAACCCTGGATCCGGAACCACCTTCAAGCTCCTCGATGGACACCGGCACCTGATCGAGGCCAACGTGCCCCTCAGCTACCAGAGCCGCTGGGGAGAACGCAAGGAGATCAGGCTGAACACTCCAGGGGGAGTCATCCGCCCGGCCGGCACCAGCCAGGTCCCCGTCACCTATCGCCTGAACTCATTCAATTCCATCTCCGAAGGATCCCCAACCTTTATCAGCCAGGCCATAAACGATTCGGGAATCAGGTGGTTCGAGATATCACGCTACGAGGGCAGGGCGCGCTACATCAGCCCGGCCGATTCGACCCGGGACCAGCGTCTCATCCTGGTCATTCCGCAAGAAGAAGAGCCTCCCGCTCCTGAAAATACCGATGGGCTCGACGAAAAAACCGACGAAACCGTGGAGACCCTCTGGAAACAATTCCTCCGGCGGCACTTTCTCAAGGCGGAGGAAAGTCCTACAGGGAGGTTCCGCTCTTCCTTCCTGCAGGTGCAGCGTCAGCTGCGGCTTCCGGGCGGGATAGCGGTGCTGAAGAAATGGCAGGAAAAGAACCCTGCTGTCGACCTGGCCGAGCTGCTCCATCAACTCGGCGACCCCTCGGGACTCGAACACCTCAGCAATTTGATGCGCTCCAGCACTGACACCATCCGTATCCAGGCCGGCAGAGCCCTTTGCGCCGCGGGAGATGAGGCCGGGACGGATTATCTTTTGAACCTTGCCGTAACTAAAAAAACAGCGTTTGCGAGCAATTCCTACAACATCCTGGCCAGCTTCGAGAAATACATCGAAAAGCGTGGTATCAAAGATGAACGCAGCGCGAAAATCCTGACCCTGGTGCTCGGGCTCATCGACGTCACCCGGTATCAGTCCAGCGGATTCCGTGTCATCAAGCAGGCGGCCGGACAGGCTTTTGGTTATTACACATCCGGGATTTCCGCCGGAACCTCCACCGGCCCCCAGCTAACCGTGACACAGAGGCGCGCGGCCGCCATCAAGGCTGCCCGCCAGTGGTGGAAGGACCAAGCCGGCGCCGACGACATCGATCCGGACAGGAAATAGCCTCCGCTGACGGCGCGCCAGGAACCTTCCGAAACGGCAATCCATCCGGTAGTTCCGGAAACCCTGCGATACGGACCGGGGGCCACTTTTTGTCGCACCCACCAGCGACATCTCCAAGCTCGATTCGACCCGCTTTTTCGCCCTTTCCCACCCGGCTCCCGGCACCCGGGTTGACCTGGCTGACAAATTGAGGCCATCGCCAAAGAAAGCTCCGACCACGGCGGGCCGCTGTCGATATGTATCCAGTGGGCAGCACTATTCCCCGCCGCAAGGCCGGACGCAGCCCCAGCCAGTAAAACAATGGGTCTAACGAAACAGGACGCGACCAGTACGCGGAGCAGCCGGTTTCGTATCAAATTTTATTCAACGACAGTTGAACACCACCGACAGAAGGCCAGTACCGTGAGAGAAGTAGGACTCGAAGCATACTTCAGAGAGATCAACGAGGTCGATCTGCTAACCCGGGAACAGGAAATCGAGCTTGCCCACAAGATTCGCACGGGTGACCCCGCGGCCAGGGAGCACATGACCAAGGCCAACCTTCGCCTGGTCGTCAGCATCGCGAAATATTACGTAGATCGCGGTCTCGCTCTCCAGGATCTCATCGAGGAAGGAAATCTCGGGCTGATCAAGGCCGTGGAGAAATTCGACCCCGCCGCCGGCTGCCGCTTCAGCACCTACGCCACCTGGTGGATCAAGCAGTCCATCAAACGGGCCCTCGTCGATACGGTCAAGACGGTCAGGATCCCCTCCTATATGGTGGAGCTGATCAGCAAATGGAAAAACGCCGCTTCCGGACTCACCGTGAAGCTGGGTAGAAAACCTTTTTTCAACGAGGTGGCCCGGGAGCTCGATCTCGACCCCAAGAACCTCGGAATACTTAAAACCGCGCTGCGCACATCCAGCGGGACCGGTCAGACGGTGAGCCTGGAAAATATGTGGGCCATCAGTGAGGTCCTCGAGGACAAGAACGTGAAGCAGCCGGACCAGATCCTCTTCGATTCGATCGAGGTCGACATGATTGAGAGGCTCCTCTCCATGGTCGACGACAGGGAGTCGAAGATCCTGAGAATGCGCTACGGCCTGGTGGACGGGGACCCGATGACCCTCAAGGAAATAGGGGAGCGGGTCAACCTCTCGCGAGAGAGAGTACGTCAGATAGAGAACGAGGCTCTCAAGAAACTCTACTGCATCCTGGCGTACGAACCGGAGACTATCCAGGAATCCTGAACCGCTCCGTAGCCGGTTGAGAGACGGGTTTCCTGGATAGCTCCACCCTTTACACGGCGGGTCCTGGAGGAATAATAAGGGGAGTCACGATACCCCTTCAGCTTTCTCCCGCGAGCCTGCCGATGAACGACGATCTCAAGGACTACATCCGTGAAGTGCCGGATTTCCCGAAACCGGGAATCGGCTTCAAAGACATCTCTCCCCTCCTGAAGGATGCCGAGGCCTTCGCCCGGGCCATCGAGGCTATAGCGCGGCTCTGCCGCGACGTATCCATCGAGGCCGATGTCCTCGCCTGCCCCGAGGCCCGGGGCTTCATCTTCGGCGCCGCCCTCGCCGGCCATCTCAGCCTCGGTTTCATTCCAATCCGCAAGCCCGGCAAGCTGCCCTACGACACCTCCAGCGTTGAATACGACCTCGAATACGGCACCGACAGCATCGAGATGCACATCGATGCCGTCGAACGAGGTCAGCGGGTCCTGCTCGTTGACGACCTGCTGGCAACCGGTGGAACAACCCGGGCCTGCATTGATCTCATCGAGCAGTCCGGCGGCCTCGTAGCCGCCTGTGTTTTCCTCATCGAGCTGACGTTTCTCCCCGGACGGGAAGTCCTCGAAGGATATGACGTTCATTCGCTGATACACTACTGATCAGGATCGACTGGCCTGGGCCGACTGACCTGGGCCGGGGCGGCGGCGAGTCCGCGGCGCCGGAGATTTCTCTCCCGCGGACAGATGGGATCATCATGGAAACGAAAAAAGCGATCGCCGGAACCGGCAGGGCCAGCGCCAACCGTCTTCGTCCGATCGAGCGGATCCAGACCTCGAATGAATTTGAGAAGGTCAAACGCCACGGAAAGCGGCATCGCACCGACTGCCTGCGCATCAACTACCTCCTCACGGACCGCGAGTTTTCACGCCTGGGACTGGTGGTGAGCCGGCGCCACGGAAACGCTGTTGCGCGAAATCGAATCAAACGCCTGATGAGAGAGGCCTTCCGCCAGACGAAGAATGACCTGCCCGGCATCTATGATATCGTCCTGCTGCCGGCGGGGGAGCCCTGCGAACTCGATGAATACCTGGTGACGCTGAGGCGCTTCGCCGCCGAGCTCGATCCAGGGCCGCGACCTGGTGAAAACAGAGGCTCGGAAACCTCCACTGAGTAGGAGCGCGGAAAGATCGAACATCGTGAGAAAACGCGCAGCCGGAAACAATCGGGCGGGACTATGCTGAAAAAGATCATCGAGACCCCCAGCCGGCTCGCCCGCGGCCTGATCGCCCTCTACAAGAAATTCCTCTCGCCGCTGCTGCCACCCGCCTGCCGATTCCACCCCACCTGCTCGCAATACTGCAGCGAGGCCCTTGAGGTCCACGGCTTCTTCAAGGGCGGCTGGCTCGGCATGAAGAGAATCCTTCGCTGCAACCCGTTCTTCATGGGGGGCCACGATCCCGTCCCGGGCACAAAGCGCCCGGGAGAAAGACCCGCCGGGGGAACGACTGCCGCGCAAGAACAGCCCCGGGGAAAACAAGAAAACCTGAAGTGTGAGAAATGTACCAGTACTTCCTGAGCCTGCGCTTTTTCCGATCGCGGTTCCTGACCCTTGCCGCCTTCCTCTCGACGATGTTCGGGGTGGCGATGCTGCTCATCGTTCAGAGCGTCATGGGCGGCTACATGGCGCAGCTCAAGGAGAATATCCGCGGCCAGGAGGCGCATCTGAGAATCATCGGCAACGGTCCGCTCGGCCTGAAAAACCTCAGCGACGTCGAGGACGCGGTCGCCTCCATAGCGGGAGTCATCGGCTCGGCCCCCTTCATCGAACGCCTCGCTGTTTACCGTAGCGGGGTGGCGATCAAGCCGGTCACCCTCGCCGGGATCGATCCGGTGCGCCAGGCGAAGGTCAGCGATTTCGCAAGCTACCTGCTTCGCCCGGGCGAGCTCGATGAACTCCTGCGAAAGCATCACCCTGAAGCCGGCTCCGCCGGCGAGGATGCCATGGAGAAGGTCGATATGCCGCTGGCGATCGATGATGTGCACTCTCTTCTTTCAGACCAGGAGAGAGAGCCGCTGGGCGACGAGGAGTTGAAGCGGTTCTTTGATCTCGAATGGAGAATCGAGATCCTGAAGAAACATCGACCTCTCCTGGTGAAGGAATTCCCCGTGCCCCCAGCCGGCATCATCGTGGGTATCCAGTCACTCCTCGACCGCCAGCTCATGCTGGGACAGGTCCTGACGGTCATCACCCTGAGCCCCGACACCGGCCGCGAGATCTCCGAGCGCTTCCTCGTCACCGGCGCGATCAACACCGGGGACTTCCAGCTCGACGACAGCACCCTCTTCGCCGATGTCCAGAAGATCCGAAACCTGCTCAACAGGGATCTCGACCAGGGCGCCAGCCCCTACCGCTACCAGGGACTCCGTATCTCCCTGGATGAAGACGAGGTCGCGGTCCAGGACCTCGCTGCCCTGGAAGAGATCAGGAACGAGGTCACGCTGGCCATAGCCCGCTCGGGCGCGCTGCTGGCGGTCCAGACCTGGCCGGAAATCCGCGCCAACCTTCTCAAGGCCGTCGGCATCGAGAAGCTGCTGGTCTATTTCATCGTGCTGATCCTGATCGTTTTCACCGGCTCGATGATCCTGCTCATGCTCACCCTGACCGTCATCGAGAAGACGAGAGACGTTGGCGTCCTCATGTCGCTGGGAGCGTCCCCGGGGGGAGTCACGAAGATCTTCCTCTTCAACGGCCTGCTCATCTCGATGCTCGGAACCGCGCTGGGCCTGGGCCTGGGCTACGCCTTCTGCGCCAACATCAACGAGATCCATGACCTGATCTACGTGGTAAGCGGCGTCGAGCTCTTTCCCGCCGAGATCTACCAGATGGACAGGATCCCCGTTCACTTCTATCCCGCCGATATTCTCTGGTGTACCCTGCCGCCGGTGATCGTCGGTTTCCTGGCAAGCCTGGTTCCGGCCACCTGGGCCCCCCGGCGTGATCCGATCGGTTCCATTCAATATGAATAGCCTGCCTCGATCAGAGACCCGCCCCGCTGCGGGCTTGACAAGTTCCCTCACTGAGGTTGCTATCTGAGCATGCCAGCATCTCCCAACTCGAACGAACCGGCCCTCTACTCGGTCCGCGATCTCCACAAGGAATACCAGATGCAGGGGGTGACGGTCCCCGTTCTGCGCGGCTGCGACCTCGAGGTGAAGCACGGAGAGATCCTGTCCATCATCGGAATGTCGGGAGTCGGCAAGACCACACTGCTGAACATCATGGGACTGCTCGACAACCCGACCTCCGGCGAACTGATCTATTCAAGCGGCGACGACAAGGAGCTGCAGGGCTGCGACCTCGCGGGGCTGGGACTCTCGAAGAAATGCTCGATTCGAAACAGGCACTTCGGCTTCGTCTTCCAGTTCTACCACCTTCTGCCCGACCTGACGGTCATCGAGAACGTCCTCCTGCCTGCAATGATCGCCCTGAGCTACGGCAAATACAGCAGCCAGCGGTCAAGGCTCGAGGAACGCGCCCGCGAGCTCCTCGACCGGGTCGGTGTGCTCGACCGAAGTGAATTCCCCCCCTCCCGTCTCTCCGGCGGAGAGCGCCAGCGGGTGGCGATCGCCAGGGCCCTGATGAACCACCCCGAGCTCGTCTTCTGCGATGAGCCGACCGGGAACCTCGACACCTCTACCGGCGATCGCATCCACGAGCTGATCCTGGAGCTGAACCGGGAGCTCGGCATCGGCTTCATCCTCGTAACCCACGACCAGGGCCTCGCCAGGCTCGCCAGCAGGATCCTCACCATGCGCGACGGTCGCTTCGAGGACCAATAGGCGGCTGCGCAACGCCCGATAAGGCGATGAAGATGGCCTCCGAGCACCTACTGGGCCTTTTGCAGGCGTAGACTCTTGGGTTATACTCATCGTTTCCCAGTCATTTAAATACCGGGAGTTGTACGGGGTCGAGAAGTTCAGCCCCGCCGACTTCCGTTCTCAATATTTCAGGTAGAGTTTATGACCATTCTCAGAGTCAGGTCCGGAGCCGACAAGGGCAAGACCTACGAGATCACCGGCGAGAGCGCAACCATCGGCCGTGAAGACGATTGCGCGATCCAGATTCCCGACCAGGGAATCTCCCGGAAACATTCCGAGGTCTTCCGAATCGGCGAGATGTTCTTCATCCGCGACCTCGAGAGCCGCAATCACACCTTCGTCAACGAGAAGGAAATTGACGAGGAGCTCCTGCGAATCGGCGACAGGATCCAGATCGGCGCCACCACGCTTGTTTTTGAGGACCGGAACGCCCAGCTGCGTGACTCGAGCCGGCTCATCCCAGAGGCCGAGCCCGGCTCCGCCGAGGCTCCTTTCGACCCCACCTCGACCATCTCGCTGAAGCTGCCGGAATACTTCACCACGGGCTCGGAGGAAAAGGTCGAGGAGACCCGCGAGGAGCGCTACCTCAACGTATTGCTGCAGCTCTCGCACGTGATTGCCGAAGAAAACAACCTCTCGGCGATGTTCAATAAGGTCAGCGAGGTGCTTGGAGGCAGTCTCGATGCCGACCACCTGTACCTTCTTGGGATCAAGCCGGACTCGGACACAACGGAGGTAACGAGTCTCGATGATCTGGACATCCTGGGCCGCTTCGACAAGGTCGAGGATCCTGATCAGGCGGCCGGTGTGTCGCGCGGAATCGTCTCGCAATGCCTCGAGCAGAAGCACGCCATTCTCACCTCCGACGCCGCTCTCGATCAGAATTTCAACGCCATGGCCAGCGTCGTGATGAACCAGATCCGCTCGGTGATCTGCGCCCCGGTCACGGTCCTCGGAAAAAACCTCGGCGTCATCTACATCTATTCGAGCAAACCGGAGGCCTTCCAGTCTGAAGATCTCGAGATCGCCTCGGCGGTCGGAATCCAACTGGGCTCCACCCTCGAGTTGCTCAAGCAGATGGAAAAGCAGGACCAATTCTTCCGCAGCTCCATCAAGACCCTGGTAGCCGCGGCAGAAATGCGCACACCCACCCCCCGGGGAATCTGCGAACGCGTCGCCTCCTACGCCCTGGCCATCGCCAGGGAGCTGAGCTGGGATTCACAGCAGGTCCGCGACGCCTGGCTCGCCGCCATGCTGCACGACATTGGCTCCATCCCCATGTCTGACCAGGAGCTCGAGAATGAACTGCTCAACGAGCCCAAGCGCAATCACTACGCCCGGGAGATCCTCAACGGCATACCCGGACTGGAAGAACTTCTGCCTGCTATCCAGCAACAGAATGAGAAATGGAACGGAAGCGGCTCACCGGAAGGCCTCGAGGGAGACAACATCTCCGAGCTGGCGAGGGTTCTCGGTATCGCCAAGGAGCTCGACAAGCAGCTCTACGGACAAGACCTCGGCGAGGAGCCGCGGTCGGTTAAGGCCGCCCTGGTGAATATCAGGGACCTGGCCGACAAGGAATTCGACATCAAGACGGTCAACGCCCTGTTGATCGCCTATCGAAACGGCAAGCTCTTCGACACGACCGAAGACTCACTGAAGACAACGGGAGACTGACTCGGCGCCCCTGGTCGCCGCGTCAGCTCTGCTTAACGGCATCCAGGTCCAGCTGGATGCGGGCCATGAGCTCCCGGATGGAGTTCAGCTCGCTGGCAAGGCGAACCTCCAGGCCTGCCTCGCTCTTGATGTTGTTTTCGAGGGTGACCAGCTTGCTGACGAGATCCATAAAGCATTTCATGGCCCAGTCTTTCTCGTTCAGTCTCTGAACGCCTTTGGACTGCTGCGCGCGCCTCAGGAACTCCTTGCCGGTCTCGGTATAGACCTTTTCGAAATACTCGAGCTGGATGGCCACCAGCTCCGAATCAGGCCTGGCCAGGCCGGCCTTCTTCAGGTAGCCCTGCGGATCGCTCTTTTTAGCGACCCCTGTATTTCTCAGAACGAAATAAGTCAGAGTTGGAATACAGAGCGCTATCAGGATTCCAGCGATGAGATCGACCGAGTCAAACTCACCTCGGATTCTATTATTCCCGGTTAACTTCATGGTTGTTTCTCGTCAATCGTCAAAAAAACCTTTGGTCTTACTCAGATCGTACATGATCCTGCTTACACGACTATGGGTTGTCCGGTAGCCCTTGAATTCGGGCTTCATATACCCATCCGCATCCTGGTATGGCTTCATAACCTTATCCCAGTCCAGCATCCACTTCTGCATCTGGTTCAGCAGGGCCTCGGAACGGGCCTCAGCACCCGGGGTCTCTTCAACAATCAGCTTGCGAACCTTGCTGTATTGCGATGCGAAAGTCCCGACCCGCTTCTCCAGGGCCCGGATCTTGGTATTCGGATCAAGATCTTCGACTTCCGTGGTGTCCGTGAAGATCTTCGAGCCAAAGAGAACGAAAAACAGGATCGCCACCAGGGGAGCCGCTATCGCGAGCACCGCTCCTGTAGGTACCCCGGGCTTGCGCATTGGAGGCGGCCTGTAGCTGCTCGGCGCTGACCGACTCTCAGGACGCTTTCCGCCGGGCTTCCCTCCAGGCTTTCCGCCGGGCTTTTTGCCTTTGAAGCCGCTCTTTTTCGAGCCAAAAGGACTCTTTTTTTCCACCATCTGTATATCAATCCGATCTCTAAGAGGACCCGCAGCTGGTTTTTCGGGCGCTCCAGACCGGACGGGTGATCTCCATTTCTTGCTGACCGGGAAGCGACCCCCATATTAGCACGCGCTCAGGAACCGACAAAGAACAGAATAGCTTCATCGGCCTCAGATGGCTCACAGAACGCTCAGAGCGGGGTTTCATCACCAAGCTCCTCGCGCAACAAATCTACGAATTGGCCAAATTCCTCTTTGTTTCGAGTGTCGAGTTGGACCAGGTTTTCGTGCGCGCTCAAAACCACCCGCTGGCGTTCATTCTGGCTGACGGCACTCGACTCGAGTTTCTGGAGCTCGATCTCCGGCAATTCTACCGGCGAGTCACATAGCTGAACAAACTTGTCGATCCCGACCTCACCGAGAATCCGGCTGTGATCTTCAAGCGTGTTGACCAATACCACGAGCTTCGCCTCGCGCGAAATCCCCAGGAGGATCCCCATAAAGGTGCTGTCAAACCCATCGCATTGGGATAGATCGAAGATGAACTTGCGTCGTTCCTTCCCTTCGAGGTTCACGATGAATTGCTGAAAACCGATGCTGTTGTTCATCGTACCCAGGCCGACAACCTGGACGAAAACGATATCATCGCTTTTGGCAACCAGGAAATGCCCTTCACCTGGTTTCGGATAGGAAGAGGAGGGACTCATCGACAAAGCAGCCCGCTTCAGAAACTAAAATCTGCAGGTAAATAAAACCGGCCTGTCCTGAGCTCGTCGCTCGAGAGATGCCGTATGACACACACTAACGCCGGCGACAGCTCGCAAGAGAGTTGATCCGCGGCGGCAACGACTGCCGACCGGGAAGAAACGCCAGCACTGCCGCTATTGTGTAGCAAGGGGGCGGGAGGGTCAAACGATTGCATCAAGGTTGCTGCAATCGTAAAAGAAAGATCAGAGCTCTTCGAGGAGCTTCCTGGCCGCGCCCTCGATACGCTCGGAGGTTTCATATTCTCCGGCCTCGATGAGACGCTTGATCTCTTCCACCTTCTCCATACGAACCGCAGGCACCTGGGAAAGCTTCTCGAGCAATTGAGCCTGCTCGGAAATATTTACCTCGTCGGCTACCTTATCCGAAGACGCCGCCTTGTCAGGACGCTGCGCCTCGGTCGGTTTCAGCTCCGGTCTATCCGGACCGGAAATACCACCTGGACCATGAATTTCCATTTGTCCCCTCCCTTTAACAGTCTGCGGGACTTGATTAGACGCCTGTAAACAGGCAGAGAACATCCCCTGTTCTGATCAAATTTCACCTGATTTTTATCAGAGGATAAAGCCTTACTGCTACTTTCTTATCGGTCAGGCTCGCTGAAACCTTTGATAAAATCGTGCTTTTTGAGGATTTTAGGAGTTCAAGACTGCCTGAAGATGCTCCTGCCAGAGGGCTGCGAACAAAAATCAACACCTCAACACAACTTGATTCTCATGAAGCGAGTCCTTACGCGCAAAGGACTTGCGTAGACCAGGGGGGAGCTGTCCCACCCCCACCACGGCCCCCCTGCATGGGAAATGAAGGCGGCTGGCGCCTGGGAAAGAAAAAATCAGAAAATGACGGTAACTTCGAGAAGTTACCGTCATTTCCGCCGGCATCCGCAGTGATCGCTACTTGCTTTGAAGCTCAACGACCACCTCGTGATGCTGCCCGGAAACGGTCTGCACCTGGACCTCCGCGCTTACGGGCGGATTGCCGAACCGGTGCGCCTTGACGGTGTAGTTGCCGGGAGAGACCCCGAGGAATTCGAACACGCCCTCGCGATCGGTCTTGGTTGTGCCGCCGGTAGCGGAGGTCGATTTATCAGCACCAATGAGATAGACGGCGATACTCTTGACCGGCTGACGCCGTGAATCGACCACGACTCCAGAGATGCTCGCAGCAGCGGCAAGCTCAACCAGGAGCCCCTGGCTCTTGCCGGAGATCCGCGGGTCTACACCGCTCAGGCGCTCCTTGGCGAAATTGCCATGGCTCACCTCGAGCGAGAGGACCTGGTCCTTGAGGCCCGCGAAGAAGAACTCCCCGGCGGCATCGGTCGTCACGACCGAGGTCGCCTTGCCGGGCTGGAAGGCTCTGGCGCCCTGGACAACACGCACCCTGGCGCCTTCAACAGGCTCATTCGTTCCGGCGGCAACGACCACACCGCTCACGGTGCCGCCTTCACTCAACTGGATATCGCCGACATCAAGGACGTCACCCGCCTCGACGCGGAGATCAGTCAGGGTCACGGCCGCGTATTGCAGTGAACGAATCGAGAGGGTGTAGATTCCATTCCCGACGCCCTTGTACTCGAAGCGTCCATCGGCTGGATTGAAATTGCGCGCTCGCAGGCGGGAACCGCTCTTGGCCTGGCCGTCCTTCGACTGAGGCCGAACAGTAAAGGATTTCGCGGGATTGCCGGCGGGATCCAGCACGCGCCCGATGATGACAGCCAAGGGCTTGAGCTCTACGCGGAGATCTGAAGAGCCCACCTTGACCTGTTCGGCCCGGTAGGTTCCGTAGTCTTTGCTGTTGACCTCTAGCTCGACAAAGTCTTCAGCTATGATGCTGGTGAACTCGAAGGCTCCCTTCCCGTTACTGACGACCCGATGTTCCTTGAGGCCCGCTCCAAGATCGCGCACGATCACCTCGGCGCCCTGGACCGGCTCGTCTTCGGTATTCACCACCACCCCCGCAAGCTTCCCGCCCTGCTCCAGGACGATCTTGACCCCCGTATTCCGCGTGCCTTCACGAACCTCGACATCAGGCGTGTGGCTGTCCACGTAACCAGGTCCCTTGGCGATCAATTCATACTTTCCCTTGTGAAGGCCGCGCAGGAGGAACTTGCCTCCATCGGAAGTCTGCATGCTCGTTCCGGGAACGAGATCGGTGCCCCCCTCGGGACGCCCCTCGACCCAGACCCCGTTGATGGGCCGACCATCGCTGTTGCTCACCATTCCCTGGATCTCACCGCCAAGCTGAATCTCGAGATTGCCGATCTCCATCTCCTGGCCGGAGGCCAGGGCGAACTTATCCGAGTAGCTTTCGAGGTAACCGGTCATCTTGACCCGAACCTCGAGCTCCTCTCCTGGCTCGACGTTACCGATGATAAAGCTGCCCGTGCGGTCGCTGGTCGCGTTTCCAAGCACCCTCAGCGTGGTCTCGGCATCCGATGCCGGACGAACCTCTACATGCGCCCCGGGGATCACGTCGCCGACGGTATTGACAACCGTTCCAAGCACCGAGCCGGTCTGGTAGAGCTCGAAGACCTGCTCATACTCCTGACCCTTCCTGATCGCGACCTGTTTCTTCTGGCGAGCGTAGTTCTCGGCCCGAACATAGACGTTTACCGGGCGGCGTCCGCTGCTGAGACCGCCAATAATGTAGGCCCCCCCCTCGTCCGTAACCGCCTCCTTGCGAAGATTGGCAAGATCGCTCGCGGAAACTGTCGCTCCGGCGATCGGCTTGTTCGTTTGCGCATCGATAACAAAACCCGCCAGGCGGCCACCGGATCCGAGTCGAAGACTGACCTCCTCCTCCGAGGGCTGTACATCCTTGCGCTGCAGGGACTCGTAGTCCTCATGCGAAACCATCAGCATATAGCGAGCATCGATGAGGGTATCGAACCTGAAGAAGCCGTTTTCATCGGTGAACCTGTCATTCTGGGAGAAATCGATCTTGATCTGGTCACGCGGCTGAACATGCACCCCGACCGGGTTGGCCCGAACCCTGGCGCCCACCACCGGCTCATCATCCGGTCCCCTGACATAACCTGAGATAAGATTGCCTGCCTTGAGATCAAATACCTTCGCCGGGTTATCACCGGGAAGGATCCTCAGCCGTAGCTCGCGGTGCTCCTGGTGCATGGGGGCGGTGACCAGAAAGTTGTAGAGCCCCGCTCCAAGGCTCTGGAGCTTGAACTTGCCATCCGAACCGGTCTCGAACTCCTCGACCGGGGGACGGTTTTTCATCATGATGACGTCAAAGAGCCCGACATCCACAGGCTCTACATAGGCCATGACCTTGGCCCCGGCGACCGGACCACCCCCTTCTCCCTTGACCAATCCCTCGAAGACTGCACCTTTCTCGAGGACAAGCTTGAGTCCCTCCCTGGGGGCCCTGACCTCACTGACCGTCCCCGGGGAGAAGGTCGTCGCCACGGCCCGTATGGAATACCAATAGCTCTCGAGTCCATCGAGCTGGAACTTCCCATCGGGCCCGGTAACCGTCTCGGAATGGACCTCTTCATTCAATTTCTCGAGGTCGACCATCTTCCGGAGCAGGCCTTCCATGTCTTCATCGGGATCGGCCAGTTCCTTGAAGGCGAAAACCTTCGCTCCGGCGATCGGCTTACCTCCGCGGTCAACCACGATACCGCTGATCGAGGTGCCCCGCTCCAGCTTGAAGACCAGGGCCTGGGGCTCCTGGTCTTTCAACAGCACGATATCCATGCTGTTGCCGGTATAACCCGCGCACTGGGCCATAACCTCGTAGGAGCCCGGCTCGAGGGCGAACGCGACGTTGCCGGCCTTGCCTTCGACTCCGCCAATGCTGAGGAGATCGACCTCGGAGCCAATTCTATCCGTCTCACTTTTTCTGAACACCCGCACCTTGGCATTTCGCAGGACCCTGTCGCGCGCCTTCTCTCGCACCTCGACGCTGACCTTGACGCTGCCGCGGACGATCTTGTCGTCACGGCCAACCCGGCGGAACTTGCCGGCATTTTCTCCGGATTCGGCTTTAACCTCGGGGGCCACGGTCTCTTCGACACCGACCACTTCGCCCGCATCATTCACCTCCGTACCACTGTCCGTAGCCAGGAAGATCCCGATAATTGCCCCAAAGAAAAGCACGCTGACGACCGCCGCGATTTTGACACTGGTATTCATCTTATCTCACTCCGACAAAGAGGACTGCACCCCCCACGGGTAGTTGCCTCTAATCCTGATTTTCTGATCGAGTTATTAATTGAGCCGACCGTTACGGAATTCCCCGGGAAAGTTAACCTGGGAAAACAACCGGACCCATCCTGTTCTTTTCGGTATTCAGCCGGCGAAACCTGCAGCAGATCAAGAGTTTCAGGAAATCATTCCCACCCGCTCAAGATTCTCCGCAAAATACCGGAAGATATTTGACCTGATAGTTTAGCAGTCTTGACAAAGGACTACTGAGTCCTGAATCCTCTCTGCATGTTCCGAAAATCATCAGCGAAAAACAGCCGCTGAAACAGGAGATAAAAAGCAAGCCGCATACCATTGGGCAAAAAAATCTTAAGTTATTAATTTATAAGTACTTAAATAATACAGGTGATCGTTTGTCTGAATTTGTCTGTATTACATAAATACACTTTTATGTATTTGCGTTCAGCAGCCTTTACAAGCCCGGTAGCGAAAAACCTCAGCAGGAGCCGACTCCCTCCTCTCCCACTCATTTTTATCCTGCCGCCTCCAGGGGAAAATCCGGGGAACAGTAAACTTCAGCCCGGTTAGATTGCGAGAGCAATTACAGGACGACGGACCCCGAGTGAAAAGAAAACCGGCGGCTGGGGCCAGCGCAGGGGACGTTGTCTCTTCGTAAAAGCTTTGTTCTTTCCTAAATCGACTCCCCCTTCTAATCTGGTTGCAGGTGGAGCCAAACCTTTGCAGGCTCATCGAGTTGGTGCAGAGAAGTAACGAGCGCGGCAACGTGAAGAAGATGTTTTTTCCAACGCACAATTCATGCAGGGATGAAGTCCGATGAAGGTATCCAGAAGAAAGTTCCTGAGAACCAAGGGAGCTATGCTCACTTTACCGTTTTTGCATTCGATCCCCGATTTGAGTGGAGCTGAAGCCCCTAAAGAAAAGCCTGCCAAGAAACTGGTGATCATGTATGTCCCCAATGGGCTTGTTCGCCGCTGCTTCTTCCCTGGCGAGGAGAAGGGCGAGTTGCCCGGCTTTGTCGGCGGATTTAACGCTGACAAGTTCAAGAACAAGAAGAGGGTTCAGAACAGGCCGGGCATCTACCCCCTGGAGCTGACCTCGACCATGCAGCCCCTGGTCAAACATACAAAGGATGTCTCCCTGGTCACGGGCCTTGACCGGACCTTCAAGAATGGCCAGGACGTCCACGCCCAGGGAGCCTCCTGCTACCTGACGAGCCTGTCGCCGGTACAGGCCGCGGCGCAAGGCATCAGGCATCCGAACGGAAGAAGTCTGGACCAGGTCATCGGTGACAAGGTCGGCCGCTCAACCGCGTTCAAAACCCTGGAGATCAGTTGCAACGGCTTCAAGGCCGGCAAAGAGTCCATCCACTTCAACAACATCTCCTGGTATGGACCGGAGAAGATCGCCCCGTCCATCAAGGATCCCAAGAAGCTCTACAACAGGCTCTTCATGGCCGACAGCAGCTACCAGGACCACCTCAAGGATGTGACCAGCCTGGTGGCGGCCGATGCAAAGACCCTGTCGAAGAAGCTCGGGCGGAACGACCGCGGCACTCTCGATAAATTTATGGGCATGATTCGCGACATCGAAATCAGGATCGCGAAAATGCAGAAGATGATCACGGATTCTGACATCAGGCAGCCCACAGATGAGATCCTGCCCAGGGGCGAGTACATCAGGTTGCAGGCAGACCTGATGCTCCTGGCTTTCCAGATGGGGCTTACGAATATCTGCACCTTCATGATCGGCCCGGAAAGGTGGGATGCTACGCTGATGTATGAAGGCGTCTTCCCGAAGCCCGTCCAGCATCACAACATGACCCACAACCAGAAGGGCAATGGCTATAAAGAGGTGCAGAAGATCGATATTTTCCACATGGAGCAGTTCGCCTACATCCTCTCGAGAATGAAATCCATCAAGGAGTCCGATGGAAGCACCCTCCTCGACAACTCCCTCCTCACCTATGGCGCCGGGCTTGGAGATGGGGCCACCCATCAATATTTTGACCTGCCGCTGGTCGTTGCAGGCAAGGGACAGGGGCAGGTCAAGCAAGGCCGCTTCATCAAGTGCAAGAGCGGAACCCTGAACTCCAACATGTGGCTTTCCCTGGCTCAGCTCATGGGCCTGGAAATCGATGAATTCGCCGACAGCACAGGCGTCATCTCTGATCTATGGACCTGAGATTGTCCATGCCCGCGCATAAGCTCATCTACAAAAGCTGCCTGTTGCTCCCGCTTCTCTGTCTCGGAGTCGACCTGGCAGCCAATGACTTTGATAATTTCCTGAAGCCGCTCTTCACCCGGAAGTGCATCAAGTGCCACGGCGAGAAGAAGGTGAAGGGGAAGGTCAATCTCAAGAAAATCCAGACGGCGAAACAGTTCCTTGCGAAGCCGGAACTCATCAAGGAAATGATCGAGGTGATCGATGCCTATGACATGCCGCCCGAAGATGAGCCGGCCCTGGAAAAAAACGATCGCACGAGGCTTCTCACAGCCCTGAAGACCCTCCTGCGTGAGGCCACCGCCGGCGAAAAGACCGAAAAGGTCCAGATCAGGCGGCTGAATCGTTTTCAGTACAACAACTCGATCAAGGATCTCTTCCAGCTGAAGCTCGATGTTTTCAGGCTGCCTGAGAAGCTCATGACCCGGCATGGTAATTACCTGCGCCCGGGCTCAGGCAAGATGCCCGAGCGGGTCGACGTAACCTGCCTCTCCCTCGAGAGAAAAGGCGGCCTGCGGGAGGTAAACGCCTTCCCGAAAGATCTTCGCGCGGCGCATGGATTCGACAACCAGGCCAACCAGCTGACGCTCTCACCCCTGCTCCTGGATTCTTTCCTGAAGCTCAGCGTATCCATCCTGGAGAGCCCGGACTTCAACGAGAAGACCGTCGGCATCTGGAACAGCTTCTTCAAGGAGCCGCCGAAGGAGTCCGACCTGACGACCGAGATACGGAAAAGGCTCGCGCCCTTGCTGGGCAGAGCCTTTCGCACCTCCATTGAAAAGACGACGCTGGACCGCTACACGGCGTACGTGGAATCAAAGCTCAAGCAGGGCCTGCCGTTTACTTCCAGCATGAAGAAGGCTGCGTCAGCGGCCCTCTCTTCGCCGATGTTTCTTTACCGATATGTTTCGGCTAAAGGCGGAGACGCCTTTGAGCTGGCCTCCAACCTGTCCTTTTTTCTCTGGGGCAGCGGTCCGGACCTGGAGCTCCTGGAGCTCGCCGAAAGCGGCGAGCTTGCAAAGCCCGGGAACCTGGACAGGACCATCCAGCGGATGATTGCCGATCCCAGGATCGAGCGGTTCCTCGACACCTTTCCCTCCCAGTGGATGCAGCTTGAAAACATCCTGGCCGTCACCCCGGATCCCAAGAAGTACCGGCTCTTCAACCTGGACAAGAGCAGGCCGGCCAGCATG
>CAUZHA010000007.1:0-73347 GCA_963579555.1 Planctomycetes bacterium UBA1146 | reverse complement strand
GTCCCAGCCACACGTGGATTTGACAAGCCCTTCCCGCCCTCTCAAGTCTCTGCTAACATACATCCTGTCTTCGCATAGCCTCTGAACGAGCCAAAAACACATGCCTACCATCGACGAAATCCGCAATCTCCTCCGTAACGAACCGGGAGATGTCTTTCTCAACTACTCCCTCGCCATGCTGCAGAAAAAAGAGGGGCTCGACAAGGAGGCGCTCGTAAGCTTCGATCGCTGTATCGAGCTTGACCCCGACTATATCGCCGCCTGGTTCCACAAGGGCATGTTCCTGGCCGGCCTCGGAGAGCTCGAGGAGGCGAAAATCGTCCTCGAGGCGGGAATCGTGAGAGCCCGGGAAAGCGGAGATGAGCATGCTCTTGGCGAGATGTCAGAGTTTCTCGCCACCCTCTAAATATGGACAGCGGTCTGAAATCAGTTAGAATCGCCTCGTCTGGACCGAGCTGCGAAATTCGAGTGCGAGGGTGGCGGAACTGGCAGACGCGCAGGATTTAGGATCCTGTCTCTTCGGAGGTGGGGGTTCAAGTCCCCCCTCTCGCACCATTTTTTCCCGCTCACGTAGTGCTATCGCTCCGCCCGTCCCTTTCCGCGGCTGAGCTCCTGGTAGCGGCCCGGCAGCAGGTTCTCGAAGGTTTCCGTGAGGCCATCGGCCCAGCGCACCCTGGCCTGGACTCCCCCGCCCGGGCCGCCGCCAAGACCGAAGACCACCCTGGAGTCATTGGCCGCCAGGTAGCTGGCCGCGCTGCGCACCTCCGCGACCCGGGTCCGTCCGCCGGCAGTCAGCTCGACCCGGCTCCCGTAGGCATCCCGATTGCAGATCCCTCCTCCCCTGAGTACCAGGCCGACCCAGGATTTCTTTCCGTTCTCGACCGTGTTGTTCCTGAGCAGAACACCTCGCTGCGCCAGGTTCACAATGTAGGCATCGAGATCCCCATCATTATCAAAATCACCGAAGGCTGCGCCTCTTCCCACAAATCGTTTCGAGAACCAGGCCCCGGACCGGGCCGAGACATCCTTGAAACGTCCGCGACCATCGTTCTCCAGCAGCTGGTCGGTCTGTTCGTAGCTGAGCCCCTTGCCGGGCTGAAGCTCTGCGATAAGCTGAACGATATGCCCGCGAGTGACATAGATGTCGAGATCACCATCCAGGTCGTAATCAAAGAGCCTCGTCCCGAAGCCCAGGGGCTTGTAGGTCGCCTCGACAAGTCCCGCCTTGTAGGTCCCATCGAAGAAGAAACCGTCTCCCTCACCCCTGTAGAGCGTGTCGGTCTCTTCAGCGTAGTTGGTCATGAAATAGTCCACGTGGCCGTCTCCATCGACATCTCCGCCGTCAATGCCCATGCAGGCTTCGCTGCGGGCGTGGGAGTTGAGAGCGACTCCTGCCTCGAGGGCCGCATCCTCAAAGCGGCCATTGCCAAGGTTGCGCCAGAGAAAATTCGGCACCGAGTCGTTGGCGACCAGGAAGTCGACATCACCGTCCCCATCGTAGTCGGTAGGAAGAACCCCCAGCCCCTTCGCCATGATTCTACCGGTCCGGGTCACCCCCGCGGATTTCGAGATGTCCTCGAACTTTCCACCGCCCCGGTTGATGAAGAGCGAATCAGGAGCCCCATCGTATTTGTTCGGATGGCAATAGGACGGCAGCCTCCGTGAATTACCCGTGCAGGCCTTGTGGACCAGGGTGTCGTAGATCAGATAATTGGTGACAAAGAGGTCCAGCAGGCCATCTCCGTTGACGTCGGCAAAGGCCGCGCTCGCGCTCCAATACGGGCACTCGACTCCGGCCTTGCGCGAGATGTCGGTGAAGGTTCCATCTCCATTGTTTCGGTAGAGGGTATTGCGACCGAAATTGGTAACGTAGAGATCCTGGTCTCCATCGTTATCGATGTCCCCGACGGCCGCACCAGCGCCATATCCCCGGTCGGCGACTCCCGCCGAAACGCTCACATCTGTAAACTTCCCATCGGCTCCCTGGCGGTAGAGAACATTGGCCTGCGCGCCTGCCTTGCCGGCCTCGGCGGAGTCGTCATGCCCCTGGACCAGGTAGAGATCGAGCAGGCCATCTCCATCGTAGTCGAACCACGCCGCCCCGCCGATCATCGACTCGGGCAGCAGCTTCTTGCCCACGGCGCCATTGACGTGCAGAAAAGAGATTTTTTTCTCCTCCGTCACGTCCACGAAAGCATCCGCAGCCTCACCTCTCGCAAACGGATAAAAACCGCCTAAAACGGCAAAAAGCGTCACTGCTACCCGCAAGGAAGCGACGTTGCCCTTCAGCTGAGATAAACGGAACATGCTGATACCAGACTCTGCTTTGACTTCCGGGACCCCGGGTTCTAAATTTTCCTGTCCGGCGCCGCGACCGAAACCGCGCTCCCCTTCAACAGGTAACGCCTTGATTCTACCAATTTCTCATTCAACTGCCACCAACAGAGCCCTGGGGATGGCCATTACCGCTGTGCTGGTAATCCTGACTCTTTGCAGCTGCAATCCCGACCCGGGACCAGGCGCCCGGAATTCTCCCGGCGCGCCCGGAGCCGCCTCGGGCGGCACGATGGAACACGCCAGGATGCTGGTCGATTCAGGCAGGGCCAGGGAAAGTATCTCGATCCTCAAACAGCTCGGCGACAAGACCGGCCCCGAGGCCCACGCGATCCTGGCCCGGGCCTACCACCAGACCAAGAGGTGGAACCTTTCCATCAAATCGTCCGAGGCCGCCCTGGCGGCCCGTCCGAACGACACCCACCTGCTCTACCTGAAGGCCGACAGCCTGCGCAACATTGAGGAGCCCCAGGCCGCCAGGAAGCTCCTGGAAGCGATCCTGAAGCGAGCCCCGGACCATTGGGAGGCCAAGCTCTCTCTCGGACGCATCCTCCAGAGAATGACCAGCGCGGACAAAGCGATCGAGCTGTTTGAATCCTACCTCCAGGAGGCTCCAGCGAACCATTACCTCGCGGAAGAGGCCCGGCTGGAATACGGCAGGGCCCTGCGCTCGGTAAGGCGGCACCAGAACGCGGCGGACCAGTTCGCTGTCCTGCTCGAGGGAGAACCCAGCAACAACATCTACTATTCCGAGCTCTCCAGCACGCTCTACAGGATGCGCCTGCGGCCGCAGGCAAAACTGCTGGAGGACATCTACAGGGTGTTCTCCGAGCAGGCTTTCGAAGAGCATGTTGAAAAGGGACTCTTCTCCAGCGGGCGTGACGGAGTGGCGATGGGTCAGCGAGCCTGGAACAGGCGCAACCAGAAACGCTTCCTCGAATCCTTCGCCGCCTACGAGGAGGCCCTGGCGCTCAACCCGGCGGATCCGAGAATCAAGATCTACTTCGCGGACCTGTGCCTCAAATTCGAGCGTCACCAGCAGGCCCTCGAGATCATCGAGAACGGAATCCGGGGCCCGCGCGCGCGCGCGCCGCTCTCTGGACTCTTCGCCTCGATGGGAAAGATTCACCTTTTCGCCGGGCGTGATCAACAGGCCGCCTCGGCGCTCAAGCAGGCCATCGAGGCCCTGCGCCAGGAAGGCAACCTGGGGGGCTACAACAGGGGGCAGGCCGATGGACTCGCCCTCTACAACAACCTGGCCGAGGCTCTCATCAACCTGGCGGACTACGCTGGAGCGGGCAGAATCCTTGCCGCCACGCGCAAGGCCGGAGCGGAAAACTCGCGTCATCTCTACCTGGCGGGAAAGCTGTCGCTTCAAAGCGGCAAGGCGGCTGTTGCCCTCGCCTATTTCGAGAAGGCCATCCGGGTTGGAGACAACCAGAAGGGAGCTCTCATCCCCTGGAAAGCGGCGGCTCTCGCCCGGGGAGGAAAAACGGCCGCGGCTCTTTCTATCCTGCTGAATCCCGGAAGGCCTCCAGCTGACGCTGAGCTCCTTGATATCGTCCTGGCGGCCCTGCCCCCGAAACACCCCGATCGTGCGAAGATGGAGAGCCTCAAGGCCCGCAGCCAACTGGCCGCCCAGCACATCTCAGACCTCCAGGGGAAGCTCCAGGGCCTCAAACTTCGCGATGCCGGCTGCGCCAGGATCCTCTCCGAGCTCGGCGACACCTATGAGAAGCAGGGCAACCCCGCGGCCCTTGATTACTACTTCCTGGCAAGCGACATCGACTCCTCAAAGCCCGCTGTGCTGAGAAGGCTCCTGAAAGAGCTCGAAGAAAAGCGGCATTATTTTACCCGCATGCGGCTGCTGAGAAGGCTGAAGGATGCCGCGCCTGATGACCTCCAGGCTCTTGCCAGCCTCTCGAGCATGTATCTTGACCTGCATATCAGGCTCAGAGAAGCTCGCGACATGGCGCTTCGATGCCTTGAGGCCCATCCGAATCCGGACTCGCATCTCCTTGCCTCCCGCGCCTCCCTCCTGCAGGGAGACAGGAAGGAGGCGCGCCGGCTGCTCGAGAAAGGTCTTGAGCTCGCGCCTGGAAACGACCGCCTGGAGAAGGCCCTCGAAGAGGCCGCGGACAGGTAAGAGGCTCGCATCGAGGCGAGGGAAATGATCACTTTCCCCTGCTGGCATCTCTGCTACTATAGCGGGCCGCGTGACTCGGAAAAAAGACGCGGAGCGCTCTCATCAAGCCATCCGCCAGCTACCCACCGGCAGGTCATTTCCTGTAAATCTCCACCCCCACAACGGTATCAATCATGAAAACCTCTCCCCTGGCGACGCTATTGATCTGGATCGGATTCATGTCGGCAGCCTCCCTAGCTGCGGCAGATGAACGCATCTCAGCTCTCTTCCTCGGCGACAATGGACACCATCGTCCTCTTGAGCGGGCCAGGCAGCTGATCCCTGTTCTCAAGCCCCGGGGAATCGACATTGAGTACACCGACCGGGTCGAAGACCTCAACGCCGACAAGCTGGCCTCCTACGATTGCCTGATCGTCTACGCCAACATTGGAAAGATCACCCAGGCCCAGGAAGAGGCTCTCCTTGACTTCGTTGAGGAAGGAAAGGGCTTCGTCCCCCTGCACTGCGCCTCCTATTGCTTTCTCAACTCACCGAAATACATCGCGCTGGTAGGCGCCCAGTTCAAGCGGCACGGCACCGGGGTCGTCCATGTCAACAACATCCAGCCGAAGCATCCGATCATGAAGGAATACCAGGGCTTCGAAAGCTGGGACGAGACCTATGTACACGCCCATCACAACGAAAAGAATCGCACCGTTCTCGAGACCCGCAAGGAAGGAAAAACGGAAGAGCCCTGGACCTGGGTTCGAACCCACGGCCGCGGAAGAATCTTCTACACCGCCTGGGGGCACGACCATCGGACATGGGAACATCCGGGCTTCCATGAGCTTGTGGAGAGAGGAATCCGCTGGAGTACGGGCGAGGACAAGTTCTCCCTGTCTCATAAGCGCAAGCCGCACGGCGAGCTGAAGCCCTTCGATTTCAAGAACGCCAAGCTGCCCAACTACCTGTCCAACAGGCGCTGGGGAACTCTCGGGCAGGACCTCAACCGGATGCAGAAGCCGGTCTCCCCTGCCCGCTCACAGAAACACATGGTGCTGCCGAAGGGGTTCGAGGCGAGGCTCTTCGCGGCGGAACCGGACATCACCAAGCCGATCACCATGACCTGGGATACGCGGGGGAGGCTCTGGATCAGCGAGACGACGGACTATCCCAACGAGATCAAGCCCGAGGGCAAGGGGGAGGACCGGATCAAGATCTGCGAAGACACAGATGGAGACGGCCGGGCAGACAGGTTCACTGTCTTCGCCGACAAGCTCAGCATCCCGACGAGCCTCTGCTTCGCCGGCGGAGGCCTACTTGTCCACCAGGCGCCCCACACCCTCTTCCTGCGCGACACAGATGGCGATGACAAGGCGGATGAACGAAAGGTTCTCTTCAGCGGCTGGTCTACAGGCGACACCCACGCAGGACCGAGCAATATGCACTGGGGCTTCGACAATTGGATCTGGGGAATCGTCGGCTACTCTGGCTTCAACGGAAAAATAGGAGAAGAACAGCAGCGTTTCTCCACTGGCTTCTACCGGTTCAAGCCTGATGGATCGAGAGGCGAGTTCATTCGCAACACCAACAACAACTCCTGGGGCGTGAGCTTCAGTGAAGAGGGTGTCGTCTTCGGCTCGACCGCCAACCGGAACCCGAGTGTCTATATGCCGATCGCCAACCGCTACTACGAGGCGGTGAGGGGCTGGTCGTCGAAGCGTCTCGACACGAGCTCGCAAACCGCCCGCTTCTACCCGATCACGCCGAACGTCAGGCAGGTAGATCATCACGACAACTTTACCGCGGCGGCAGGACACGCGCTCTATACCGCCCGCAGCTACCCGAAGCACTATTGGAACCGCGCGGCCTTCGTCAACGGACCGACCGGCCACCTCGTCGCCACCTTCCTCATCGAAGGCGTCGGCAGCGATTACCTGACCCGCAACAGCTGGAATCTGCTGGCAAGCGATGACGAATGGACGGCACCGATCATGTCCGAGGTCGGCCCCGACGGCATGGTCTGGATGATCGACTGGTACAACTATATCGTCCAGCACAACCCGACCCCCAGGGGCTACAGGAACGGAAAGGGCAACGCCTACGTAACACCCCTGCGCGACAAGGTTCACGGGCGCATCTACCGGCTGGTCTACAATGGCCGAAACGCCTACAGGCCCCAGGATCTCCAGAAGGCGAGCCCCGCCCAGCTGGTCGCCCAATTATCCAACAACAACCTCTTCTGGCGAAAGAACGCCCAGCGCCTGCTGGTGGAGAGAGGAAACCTCGATGTGGTGCCGGCCCTCAGCCGGCTCGCGGCTGACCGGAAGGTCGATGAGATCGGCCTCAATACCGCCGCGATCCACGCGCTCTGGACAATGCACGGAATCGGCGCGATGGATGGTTCGGTACCCTCGGCTACCGGAGCCGCTCTCGGAGCGCTGGGGCATCCTTCAGCAGGAGTCCGCCGGACGGCTCTCAAGGTGGCGCCTCGCACAGACACCAGCTCAAGAGCCATCATCAAGGCCGGCAGCCTTCGCGATCCAGCTGGACAGGTTCGCCTGGCGGCCTTCCTCGCCCTCTCGGAAATGCCGCCGTCAAAAGACGCGGCCGCGGCAATCGCCGCGGCTATCAACCTGCCGGCCAACTCCGGCGACCGCTGGATCCCCGACGCGGCGACCAGCGCCGCCGCCCGGCATGACATTCATTTCCTCCAGGCCGTGGCGGGCTCGCCGGCGGCGGCCCGGCAGGACGCCAGGCATCTCGAGATGATCGAGCGAATCGCCGAGCATTACGCCCGCGGCGCCCCGGCCGGGAACGCCGGATCCCTGGTCCTGTCCTGCGCCGGGACGAACCGCTTGATCGCGGACCCCATCGTCCGGGGCCTGGCGAAGGGATGGCCGGAGGGACGCGCCGTGAAGTTCAACGCCGCCGAGGAAAAGGCACTGACAAAGGTGCTCACCCGGGTCTCGGGACCGGTCAAGGGACAGCTCCTCTCCCTGGCCGCCCGCTGGAAAACCACAGCCCTCGACACCCATATCGAGGAGGTCATCTCGGGCTATGTGAAAACGATGACATCTCCCGCGGCCCCGGAGGAGGAACGAATCGAGGCCGCCTCCGAGCTGGTCTCCTTCCATGGAGGCGACAAGAACATAGCGAATGAGATCATCGACGAGATCACCCCGACCGCCTCGCCCTCCCTCGCAAGGGGCCTTCTCGGGGCGGTATCGAAGAGCCAGGCGCCCGGTGTCGGCCAATCCCTGCTTGGTAAATACGATTCGTTGACCCCTGGAACAAAGCAGGAAGTTCTTCGGGTCGTACTGAAGCGAGCCGACTGGTCGCGCAGCCTGCTGGAGAAAGCGCAGAAGGACGGCCTCGATCTCTCGGCGCTGTCCCTCGACCAGAAGCAGGGCCTCGCCCGTCACCCGGACAAGGGTGTGGCCGCCCTGGCCAGGAAGCTCCTCGCAAATGCCGGCTCGCTTCCGAACCCCGACCGCCAGAAGGTTATCGACAGCATGCTCGCCGTGATCCGCAAGCCGGGAAACCCGGGCAATGGCAAGGAACTCTATAAAAAGCTCTGCTCAAAATGCCACGTGCACAGCGGCGAGGGGAAGAACATCGGACCGGAGCTCACCGGCATGGCCGTCCACCCCAAGGAAGAGCTGCTCATCCATATCCTCGACCCCAACAGGAGCGTAGAGGGAAACTACAGGCAGTACACGGTGATCACCCACAAGGGAAAGATTCTCACCGGCTTGCTCGCCTCCGAGAACCGCAACGCGCTCGAGATCTACGATGCGGAGGGAGCGAAACATATCGTCCTGCGGGAAGATCTCAAGCGACTGGTCTCCAGCAAGCTCTCCCTCATGCCGGAGGGTTTTGAGAAGCAGCTGTCGGCTGAAGGGCTCGGCGACCTGCTGGAGTTCCTTACCCAGCGCGGACGCTTCATGCCCATTCCAATCGGGAAACAAGCGACCATCGTCTCGACCGCGGGAATGTTCTTCAGCAAGGCATCGGGACAGGAGCGGCTTATCTTTCCTGACTGGAAGCCAAAGACCTTCGAGGGCGTCCCCTTCCATCTCGTCGACCCCCAGGGCGATACGGTACCGAACGTGATCATGCTCAACGGCCCGAACGGCAACTTCCCGCCGAAGATGCCGAAGGCTGTGAAGCTGCCCTGCAACGCGCCGGCAGGAACCATCCATTTCCTCAGCGGAGTGAGCGGGTGGGGCTCGCAGGGAGATCCCCATCGAACCGTCAGCATGATTGTCCGCCTCCATTACGCCGATGGTAAGCAAGAGAACCACCCCCTGCTCGATGGAATCCATTTCGCCGACTACATCGGTCACTTCGACGTACCCGGCTCCAAGCTGGCTTTCAAGCTGCGCACCCAACAGATCCGCTACCTCACCATTCGTCCCAGGAGAGCGGAGACCATACGTGCAATCGAGCTCATCAAGGGAACAGACAGATCGGCTCCTATCGTCATGGCGATCACCATCGAGGGACAGCAGTAGCCGCCGCCCCTCACAGGCTGGCGCTACTGGCAACTTGAATAGGATTCGCAGCCCAGGTTGCCCGGAGAACCTGGAGCTTCCGTGTCCGGGCCGCAAGGCCCGGGCGGAACGCCTGGGTCGGGAGGATGCGCTCCGCCGGAGAAGAGATAGGCAAGAACCTTGATGCCATCGGTGATCTCTACCCGGCCATCGTTGTCGACATCGACAGAATCCAGGCACCCCGGAGAGACCGAACCGAGAAAGAGGAAGACAAAGACCGTAACGCCATCGGCCAGGTCGATAAGACCATCATCATTGGTATCTCCGCGGTAAAAGAGAGGCGAAAAGAAACATTCATCCGGAACGCCATTTCCGTCCTCATCACGAGAGCGGCCGCCTGAGATATCGCATTCATCCGGAATGCCGTTCTCATTGCAATCCTCGCTGCCTCCCCCCGCGGCGATGTCCCTGTCATCTCCCACCCCGTTTTCATTGCAGTCATTGCCTCTCAAACGCGCGATAGCTGCCTCGGAGTTGATCAGCGGGAACTGGAGCCCGGTGCCCTCATCGAAAATATCCTGGCCAGTTTGAGATGCCAGCTCATCCAGCTCCCAGGGAGAAATAGACGGGTCCACCTGTCGCAGAAGACAATAGAGACCCGCGACGTGCGGAACAGCCATCGAGCAGCCTGAGCGAGTGCGTGTTCCGCCATTGAGACCGACGCTCAGAATCGGCTGCCCGGGAGCGAGGAGTCTGAGATCGGCGGTCCTGCTGGTAAAATCCGACAGCCGCAGAGGCGGGGTGTCCACGACCGAGCCGATGGTCGTGGTTGTTGAGAAACAGCCCGGCATGGTCATCTCCGTGGTGCTTCCGTTATTCCCTCCGCAGGTCAGCACCGAGATCCCCCTGGAGCGGGCCACGCCGCAGGCATTAGAAAAAGCCTGGCGTGAACCATCACAGGAGCCAGCGTACTCGGTATCGGTCTGCAGGCTCATATTGATGACATCCACCCTGATTCCGTTGTCGGTATCGTGAAGCTCAATGATGTGCTCGACTCCCCTTGCCCAATCCGAGGTGAAGCCCCTGTTCTCATCATCGAGCACCTTGACGATGATCAGGCTGGCGGCGGGCGCCATTCCCTGCGGAGCGCTGAGACCGCGAGAGGCCAGGATCCCGGCCACATGGGAGCCGTGCCCATGGCCATCGGAGGCGCCCTCGCCCTGCTCCGAGCCCGACCCCGTAAAATGATACTGGTGAAGGATGGCTCCCTCGAAGTTTTCATTGTCATCATCGATGCCGGTGTCGAGAACGGCGGCCACGGTCCCGGCCCCCTCGATGCCGAAAGAGTGAACCCTGTTGGTGCGCGTCAGCTGAAGACTCTGCTGGAGCCCGCCCCCGCCCTCGAGATCGGGTTTCGCATTCTTCACCCGAGCGCTCCGGCTCAGCCGGGAAAGGACCGAGGGCTTGAGCACCTCGATCACCACCACGGGCGAATAGCGGTACCGGTAGCGCAAACGGTAGCCGCCCGGGTCGAGCGCGGCGAGAAAGAGCTCCTGGGAACGAGCGTATTTTGCGCAGCGCTCGCTGAGCGAGTCGCTTCCGGGCGAGGGATCTCGCAATTGCACGCAGACAACCACGCTTCCCTTCTCTGCCAGTGACCGGGACAGCTCGGCTGAAACAGCCGGCTCCTCGTCACCCCGGAGCCGGCCGAGATGCAGGCTGAGAATGAAAAAACAGGCGATCGTTGTCAGGAAGAAAGAAATGTGGCGCATGGTTCCCCGTTGCCGGAGAGGGTAAGGCTGGTTGAACGGCGGCCTGGCTGACCGCATCCGGCATCTGCAAGGATAAGACCGGCGGCAATAAAGACAAGCTGGATTCTAGCCCAGGTATGCGATCAGCTTCTTCGCTTGCAGATGAATTCGCCAAAGGAAGCCGCATCGAGAGTGTTGACCACCCGCTCGGCCTCGAAGCCCGCCTTGCGGGCGATCCCCACGCCAAAACGGATATCTCCGATTCCGGCGACCCGATGCGCATCGGGATTGACGCTGGTCAACAAGCCAAGCTCCCGCGCCCGGGGCCCATGCCGCCAGTCAAGATCCAGGCGCCTGGGATTCGCGTTGACCTCCACCACGACTCCCTCCTTCGAGGCCGCGCTGAGTACCCGCTCCATGTCAAGGGCAACTCCATCCCGCCTCAGCAACAACCTCGTGGTTACATGACCGAGCATCGTGGTATAGGGATTGGAGATGGCCCGAAGCACCCGCTCGGTCATCTCTTCGACAGGCTGGTTGAAACTCGAATGAAGCGAGGCGATCACAAAATCAAAAAGTTTCAGCACATCCTCCTCATAGTCGAGGGAACCGTCCGCGAGTATGTCGGACTCGATCCCCTTGAAAATCCGAAACCCTTTCATTGAATCGTTGAGACGATCGATCTCCTCGTGCTGCCTCTTCACGTCATCCGGCTTGAGCCCCCCTGCATAAAAAGCTGACTGGCTGTGATCGGTGACTCCCATATAGGAGAGACCATGAGAGCGCGCCGCCTCGGCCATCTCTTCGATGCTCGCCTCCCCATCGCTGTATTCGGTGTGCATATGCACCAGCCCCCTGATGTCTTCCTCCTCGACCAGGTCTGGCAGGCTGGAGTCGGCAGCCTGCTCGATCTCTCCAAAATTTTCACGGAGCTCGGGATGAATGAAATCGAGACCAAGCACTCGATGGATATCCTCTTCACTGGCGCACTCGATCAACTCGTCGCCGCGAAAGATCCCGTACTCATTGAGCTTGAGGCCCTGCTTCTTCGCCAGGGCGCGCAGCGCCGTATTGTGTTCCTTCGAGCCGGTGAAATGACAGAGCGCGAAAGGAAGCTGAGACTCCTCGACCATCCGAAAGTCGACCCCGAGTCCGCCTGGGCAGCGCAGGCTGGTCTTGGACTCCCCCCTGGCTATGATCTCGGCCTCCTCGTTCCAGGCACAGATGTGGTCAACGACCGCGGCAGGGTCCGCCGTCGAAACCACGAGGTCGAGATCCTTCATCACCTCCTTTGCCCGCCGGTAGCTGCCGGCGATTTCCACCCGACTGACAACCGCGCACCCCGTCATGTATTCGAGCAATTCCGCAACCACCTGCTCGCATTCAGCTCTCAGATACATACCCGACACGGACTGGATGTAATCGATCCCCTGAAGGATCTTCTTCTCTGTCTTGGAGCCAAAACCCTTGAAGCTGGCAAGGCGGCCTTCGCTGCAGGCCTCGGTCAGGGAATCGAGGTCATCGAGCCCCATATCTTTCCAGATCACGCGAATCTTCTTCGGTCCGAGACCGGGTACATCGAGCATGGCCCGAACCCCAGCCGGGACCGCCACGTGCAATTCCGCAAGCCTAGCTGTCTCTCCTGTGGTCACCAGGTCGGCTATGATCCCGGCGATAGATTCCCCTACGCCCTTCACCGAGGTCAGCTCCCCGGCCTCCACAAGCTTCACCAGGTCATCTTCCAGGCCCTCCAGAGCCCTCGCTCCACTACGGAAAGACCGCGATCGAAACGGATTATCGGACTCCAGATCGAGCAAATCAGCCATGAAATGCAGGGTCTTGACGACCTGGGTACGATCCAATGGGCACACTCCCCGGAAAGAAGAAAAAACCTGATGGTGATCATTTGCCACCCCAAGATGTGTCGATATAATACCGGGTTTCCCCCTCATGTTAACAGGGTCTAAAATAGCCGGAACCGCCTCGGGAAATGACTGAAAGTACAAAACTCAAGCCTATCGAAAGTATCCGCAATATCGCGGTAATCGCTCACGTTGACCACGGAAAAACGACCCTGGTCGACAAGCTGCTCAAGGAAACGGACTCGCTCCCCAGCCACCAGGACCTGGGTGAATGCATCCTCGACTCCAACGATCTCGAGCGGGAGCGCGGAATCACCATCCTTGCCAAGAACATCTCTCTGCCCTACAGGGGCGTCAAGATCAACCTGATCGACACTCCAGGTCACGCCGACTTCGGCGGCGAGGTGGAACGAGTCCTGCAGATGGCTGACGGAGTCCTGCTGCTGGTGGATGCCGCGGAGGGCCCCATGCCCCAGACGCGCTTCGTCCTCAAGAAGGCCTTTGGCCATCGGCTGCGCCCGCTGGTCGTCATCAACAAGATCGACCGGCCCGACAGCCGGCTCAGCGAGGTTGTCGATGAGATCGGCGAGCTCTTCCTTGAATTGGCTGAAGAGCTCGAGCTCGACACAGTCAGCGATTTCGGCGGCGAGGACGTCCTTGATTTCCCGATCGTCTACGCCTCGGCAACAGGCGGCTACGCTCGGCTCAGCCCGGAAGATGAAAATGATAACGTAACCCCGCTGCTCGACATGATGATCGACCAGATTCCTCCTCCAATCGTCGAGCAGGAATCCCCTCTACAGCTCCAGATCACCACCATCGACTACAACGACTATGTCGGGCGTATTGGCATCGGACGGGTCACCAAGGGCACAATCGAAACCGGGGACAGGATCATGGTCTGCGGACGGGAAGAGAGCAGGGAAGAGAGCGTAACCGACCTCTTCATCTTCGACAAACTTGGTCGAGCGCCGATCAACAAGGTCACCGCCGGCGACATCTGTGCGGTAACAGGAATCGGTGAAGTCGAGATTGGTGACACCATCACCGACCCGGAGAGCCCCGATCCCCTTCCGCGCATCGACATCGACCTGCCGACCATCTCGATGGTCTTCCAGGTCAACAACAGCCCCTTCGCCGGAACAGAAGGAAAATTCGTGACCTCGAGGCAGCTCCGCCAGCGGCTCTATAAAGAGCTCGAATCCAATGTCGCGCTTCGTGTTGAGGATCTGCCACTGGGCGGATCCTTCGAAGTCTCGGGCAGAGGAACTCTCCATCTCGGAATCCTCATCGAAAATATGAGACGAGAGGACTATGAATTCCAGGTGGGCAAGCCGCGGCCCATCTTCATCGAAGAAGATGGGCAGAGGAAAGAACCGATGGAGCTGCTCCACGTACAGACCTCAGAAGAAAGCTCTGGCAAGGTGATCGAGCTGGTCGGTGCGCGCAGGGGAGAAATGACCAGGTATGAGCTCCAGGGTGAGCGAATTCTCATGCAGTTCAAGGTTCCCGCCCGGGGATTGATCGGTGTGAGCTCGCGCCTGATGAGCCTCACCGCGGGCGAGGCGATCGTCTGCCACAATTTCGATGGATACGAACCTCACAAGGGTTCGATACCGGGCCGCGCAGCTGGCGTCATGGTCTCCAGCGAAAGAGGCAAAGCCGTCGGCTACGCGCTGTTCAATCTGAAAGACCGCGGCCCCATGTTCGTCGCCCCAGGCGACCCGATCTACGAAGGAATGATCGTTGGTGAGCATTGCAAGGAGGACGACATCACGGTCAACCTGTGCCGCGAGAAGAAGATGACCAATGTCCGCGCCTCCGGCAGTGACAAGAACATTCTCCTGAGTCCCCCGCGGATCATGTCGATCGAAGAAGCTCTCGAGTATATCGAGGATGATGAGCTTCTCGAAATCACCCCGAAAAGCTACCGGCTCAGAAAGCGTGTCCTGAACGCAAAGCTGCGGCGCAAGGATCAGCGAGACTGAGTGACCCCCCAGGCAGGCGGTTCTCACACTGGAGATTCCGAGATCAGCATTGAAATCTGGAAACCCGAGCTGCCCGGCCTGCTCGTCACCGCGTTCCTGGTACCCTTCCTGACGATGTGGATCCTGGGATCCGGAGGGATCGCCGGCTGGCTCAAGCTGCGCCAGGGCCTGAGAACGGGAGACACCCGCAAGCTCTTCCATTTCTCAATCTTCTTTCTCGCCATTTATGTCCACGCCAGCTACGGACCGGCGGGCGTCAACCTGCTGGGCTGCCTCGCGGCAATCTATATCGGCTATTGCCTGTTGCGCGGCGATGGCAACCCGCTCTACGAGGCCATGGCCCGGGAATCCGACCACCCGCGAAGATCTCTTCACATCCTCATCCCCTTCCTGGCCACTGCGGCCGGCGGCATCTGCTCACTCTCGCTGTTTGGAGAGCACGCTCTCTTCGGATTCGCAATCTGTGGAATCGCCGACGCTATAGCCGAACCAGTGGGGATTCGGCTCGGTCGGCATCGCTACCGCAGCTGGAATCTTCCCGGCTGTGAAGCTTCCCAACGCTCACTGGAAGGAAGCCTGGCTGTATTCGTCGTCTCCTTCGCGATCGCTGTGCTCATCCAAGCCACCACCCTCAACCCACTACCGCCGCTTTCCCTCACCGACAGCCTGCTTCCGGCTGCTGTAATCGCAACGGGAGCAACGCTCGTTGAAGGACTCTCACCCCACGGAACGGATAATTTCACCCTCCAGGTCGCGGCCTCCGGGCTTGCATTCACCTGCGCAAACCTGTCCAGCGCGGCTTGAGCCCATCGGGTCCCCGATTCCCCCCGGATGTGAGGAGGACCGCGTGGAGAGGACTTGGTTAAGTCCCCACCACACGGCCCTTTATTTGGCGGGCTCCTGTTAAGGAGGAACGTAGGGTGTTGGGTTTTGGGTCTCTACCCCTGTAAATGCAATCGTCATGCCATTCGGAAAAAGAGGCATATGTTGTCATAAGTCTATATTTCCCAATGCCAGGTTATGGATAACCCTGAGACTGTTTTGCCAAGTGACAGATTATCTGACACTTTTCGGCTTCCACCTGCCCCTGCAGGAACCATCCTAAAAGACCCTGCCAAAAACCGCCTTGAGGTAGCGCGACTCCGGACAATGAGCAGAAACAGGATGATCCGATGACGCGCCCCCATGGTGGAAGATGCGGAAATCCCGGCCGGAAAGCTCAGCCGCATGCTGCAGGATCCGCAGGAAGTGCTCCTGGGAAACCAGGCCGGAGCAGGAACAGGTCAGAAGGATTCCCCCTGGAGCGATAGCCTGCATTGCCAATTTGTTGATATCAAGATAGCGCCGCTCCGCTTCTTCAAACCGATCCCTCTCTCGCGCCCATTTTGGAGGATCGATGATGATGACCTCGAAAGGCTCAACCGCGTGCCGCTGCCGCTTCAGGTAATGAAAGATGTCCTCATGCACCCACTCGATGCTGGCTCGATTGAGCTTCTCATTTCGCCTGGCCATCGCCAGGGCTTCTTCATCTAGATCCACCCCCACCACGCGACCGGCTTTTCCAAGAGTACGGGCGGCGATCGCCATGGCCCCGGTATAGCAGCACCCATCGAGCACCTTTTTCCCCCGCACCATGGTGGCCAGCCTGGCCCTGTTCTCCCGCTGATCGAGAAAGAAACCCGTCTTATGACCCGAGGGACTTACAAGCAACCTCACCTTGCCCTCTGTGATCTCCACCTCCTGCTCCTCGCCTGCGCCGGGCGGCTGGTACTCCGGAACACCCTCACGCTGAGCGGCCACGCTAGGCGGCTTGAGCACCTGGCGAGAGCCGGGAAACATCTCCTCCAGGATCGCTCCGAGCTCCGCCCTGCGGCGGTAGAAGGCGTAGCTGTATGGCTGCACAACGAGCAGGTCGTTGAACTTGTCGATCACCAGTCCGCCCAGTCCGTCCCCTTCCCCATGAACCACCCTCCAGGAATCTGTAACCTTGTCGAGCCGGAGAATCTCCAGCCGCAGATCGCGCGCGACCTCCAACTTCTTCCGAAGAAAATCGTCATCAAGCTGGCACTCTGCATCAGGCGTCATGATCCGCACCGCGATCTGGGATCTGCCATGGTAGAAGCCTCTGCCGACCGGCTCACCATCGGAGGCCTGCACGGCCACCTCATCTCCATCGGAAAGACCCGATGGGAAAAACTTGAACATGCGGCGGAAAATCCACGGATGGGCGTTGAGAGTCTTCTCCCCTTTCAGTTCCAGCGTAGGAACTGAATAGGACGGCGGGTTAGAATGTTCTTGGGCCGACTCGGAGAAGGCACCTTCTGATGTTTCACTCATGGCCTCGAAAGAAAACCTAAATCGACTCTTTTTTCCATTCCAAACCGTGCAGCTTCTTTTTTCCTGCGGCGAAAGGCCCTCCAGCGCCTGCTGATTGAATAGCGACCGTGCCTCCATCTGAAAACAAAACCACTGGATCTTCATACCATCGGCTGGAGGCTCGAAACCTGCTGGTCAACTACGACGAGATCGCCCTCAAGCGAGGCAACCGGCGACACTTTGAATCCCGGCTGCTGAAAAACATCCGCGCCGCGATCAAGGATCTCGGCGGATCTCATCTGCAGCCCCGCTTCGGCCGCTTCCTGCTCAGGCTCTCAAGCGAGACTCCCCTCGACAAGGTCTGCGGGCGGCTCTCACGAATACCTGGAATCGCGGTTTATTCGCCCTGTATTTCCACCTCGGCGGACCTCGACAGCGTCAGGGCAGCGATGGATTCCATCATCGACCAATTGCTTGCCCGCGGCGAACAGCCGGAGAGCTTCGCCGTTGTCTCCCGCCGGGCCAACAAGGAGCTGCCCTTTACCTCCACAGATGCCAACGCGACCATCGGCGCCCACGTGCAAGGGCGGACTGGCTGGAAGGTGCGGCTCAAAAAACCTCAACTCTCCCTCTACCTCTTCTTCGTCAACAACGACTGCTTCCTCGCCCTCGACCGGCTCCCCGGGCTCGGCGGCCTGCCGACAGGAAGCACAGGGAGAGTGGCCTGCCTGCTCTCGGGGGGGATTGACTCACCCGTCTCCTCCGCGAGAATCATGAGGCGAGGAGCGGACGCTCTCTTCATCCACTTTCACAGCTACCCCCATACCAGCATAGCCAGCCAGGACAAGGTCAGGAAACTGGCCGAGCGCATCCTCCCGCCCGGCCGGAGCGCCAGGCTCTACATGGTTCCCTTCGCCGGCACCCAGAACCGGATCATCACCGAATGTCCCTCGAGGCTGAGAGTCATCCTCTACCGCCGCTACATGGTGCGGGCCGCCGAGGCCATCGCCAGGAAGGAAGACGCCCTGGCCCTGGTAACCGGCGACAGCCTCGGGCAGGTGGCCAGCCAGACCCTTGAGAACCTGCACACCATCGACAGCGTCGCCACCATGCCGATCCTCAGGCCGCTGGTCGGCATGCACAAGGCGGAAATCATCGAGGACGCCAGGCGGATGGGAAGCTTCGATACCTCGATCGAGCCACACGACGATTGCTGTTCATTCCTGATGCCTCCGAAACCCGCGACAAGATCGACCCCGGAACAATTGGAAGCCGCCGAGAAGTCTCTCGACACCGAGAAGGAGGTGCTCGAGCTTGTCGAGGCCGCGAGCATTGAGACGATAAGAGGCCGACTCGACTGATGTCCGGATTTTTTTATCATCAGGGTGGTGGAAGGCTCGGGCAAGTTTCAGTAAAACGGCGCTATCCACCGCAGATCGGAGACACGGAGTAGAGCTTATGTCCAGGATTGGAGTCTTGCTGGCCACGGGATTTGAGGAGATCGAGGCTGTCACCATCATCGATGTGCTGCGTCGCGCTGAGCTCGATGTCATCATCCTGGGAGTCGATGGCGACACCATCCGCGGCGCGCACGGTCTCCAGGTGGCTGCAGACCAATCGCTTGCCGAAGGGCAGGAAGAAGACTGGGCTGCCATCGTGCTGCCCGGCGGTCTTCCCGGAGCGACCAACCTGCGTGACAATCCCCGGGTGATCGAGCTCATCCGGTCGACCCACTCAAGGGGAGGGATGCTGGCGGCCATCTGCGCCGCCCCGATCGTACTCGGACGCGCCGGGGTCCTCCAGGAACGCCGGGCCACCTGCTATCCGGGCTTCGAGAACGGGTTAGATGGAGCCGAATGCTCCGAGGAGAGGGTGGTAGTCGACGGGAACATCACGACCAGCCGCGGACCTGGAACTTCACTGGATTTTTCGCTGAGCCTGGTCGCCCAGCTGAAGGACCAGCAAACCGCGGATGCCCTGCGTGAAGGTATGCTGATCAACGCCTGAGCACGACTGCGCTCGCGCCGGGCGGCAGCTCCTCATCCCTGACCTGCCACCTCCAGGAACCTAACATCCCCCCGTCATCGGGAAGCCCGCGACAAGACGGCCACAGGGTTTGAGGGCCTGGCTGGTACAATCGGTGTATGGCCCGCCCAAGCGGCGCCCGACACTGAAAAAAACTCAAGCTCGGCTTCACGGATTCGGGAGCGGCACGCTGCTCGCGAAAGTTCCTGGCCGAGACTTCCAACCTGATCGAGTTATTCATGCGAGCTTCCTCCCGGCTCTGCGGCCTCCCCATCCTCCTGGTTGCCACATCCTGCATAGCAGGCTGTCAAGCCGTCGCCTCGTATCCACGACGTACATCGTGGCCTCAGAAGGATGTCGTGGTGGCTTCCATCAGTCTCTCGAAGAAGCTGAACCTGGAGGAATACAGGCGGATCGCGACAGTCGAGGCGATGAGATTCTTCAGCGCCCCATCCCCCACAAACCATCCGGTGCATGAGGTCTTCTGCGAATTTTTCGTATCCGGAAAAGGCGGCGACGCGCCTGGACGAGTCGCCAGGGTCAAGATCTCGACCTCGCTGGCCGGCTGTGAAGACGAGGAGAGGCTGAAGCTCTCCCTCAAATCGAGAACCTATATCTATTACTGAACGGACCCTCGCCGATCATGCCATCCCGAATCATGGACCCTGTCCTTCACGCAACCAGGTTCGCAGCCGTTATCACCCTCTGCCTGGTCTCCTGCGGGTGCGGTCTCGCCTACAAGAACCGTCTCAGCCGGGATGGTTTTGTCGTCTATACAAACGATGGGCAAGGCTTCCTCGAGAAGACCGGCGACCAGATCGAAACCATCTATGATTCTCTCGCGGAGGTCTTTGAGATCTCCAAACCCTTCCCCTGGACCACGAGAATCTTTCTCGATGGACAGGCCGAAGGAGTCCTCGACTATTCCTACAACCCCGACCTGCTGGGATACTACGTACCCTTCCTGCAGATGATTCGGATCGACAGCCGGGCCGCCGCCTCCAACCTGGTCTCCGACCTCGACCAGGTGCTCCTGCACGAGATAGCCCACCACTTTCTCGTCAACGAGCTGCCGGGGATCTCCGGCAAGTGCTGGCTCAACGAAGGACTTGCCGGAAACCTCGAGGTTGGAGTCATCGAAAAGGACCGGGCGGAGTTCCCCCTGCTCAATCCCGTTCTGCTCAAGATTGCCCAGCGCGAAATCACGAAAAAAAAGGACCGGCCGCTGCTGGCAGAGCTGCTGCAAAGCGACTGGAAAGATTTCCATGACGAAGAGACCCGCGAGATGAACTACGCACTCTCCTGGTCCATCGTCTACCACCTGCTCACCAGGGAGCTCCCAACGGCGCTGTCTCTCAAGGAGAGAATCAACAGGGTTCACGCCATGGACAAAACCGAGATCTCGGCCCTGGAGAGTAGCTGGAGAACGAGCGTCCTGGGGCTTGACCTCGTCACTGAGCTCAGCCGGCTCGCCCGCCTTGCCCTCCCCGAAAAGAAGATGACCTCGGCGTGGGCTATCAATGAGCTCTGCAAGGTCCGCGGGACCGATGTCAGGCGCTCCCTGGGAACGCTGGTGAAGCTCTTCGAAGCTCCCTTCCCGCAAACGCGGGAGGATGCCTATATTTCTTTCCTGAGGCTGCTGTCGAGCAATCCCCAGGCTCCCTTCCTCGAGCCTGAACAGACGGCGAAGGCGCTTACCCGTCTCCAGGCCATCATCGCAGACAGCGAGGCCAGCCCCCTGCTGAGAGCCCGTCTTGTAGGCAATCTCGAGCGCCACCGCGCTCTCAGGAACGACTGGATCCCCCTGCTGGTCGACACACTCGAAGACTCCCGCCCCATCGTGCGTGCGGCGGCAGCGTCAGCGCTCTCGAAAATGGCCTCCAAGCCGACCATCGTCAGCCCGGCTTTCTGGACCTCCGCTCCCACCTCGAAAAGAAACGAGGAGGTCAGCGAGTGGAAGAGATGGCTGGTGGACCGCGCGCGGCGATAGAGATCTCTCCCGGATGACCAGGCGTAAATCAGTCTCCTGCTGGAGATTCCACATCTTCAAGGCGCCAGAGCACCAATCCGCTCCACAGCTTGGGGTAAAAATACGTGGTCTTATGAGGGAAGACCTCCTCTCCATCGATGACCTCCTGGAATTCGCCCCGGCCCACCGGGCGCATTCGAAAGAGCAGGTCTCCGCGGCCGGCCCGTAGAGCTTCATCCTCTCCCGTCCCATCCTTGTAGAAGGAGACCTCCGGCTCTTCGTCCGCGAGAGGCGCAAGCCAGGACCCGATGATCTCATCCTGTACGATTCCGTAGCTGGTGGCGGCTGCTCCGCTCTTGCCGGTGAGAGCTTTCTCGCCAAGGCGATAGCACCTCGCCGCATCAGCCGTCTCCACCCTTATCTCCCAGTCATCTTCTCCTGCAGGGTCGAGCCATTCATCCAATAGCGCGAGCGCCCGGGGAACGTCGCCCGAATCGCGCAGTTTGAGAAGACGATGAGTCGCGAGGATCGAGACCCCCTCGCTCCGGAGATTCGCGAAGGTCATCATCTTCCAATCGGTCCCGGGCACCTGCTGCCCGGATTCCTCCAGGGCCTTCCTGTAGAGAAGACCCGTGGTGTAACGATGATGCCCATCGGCGATAATCGGCCGCTGCTCACCCATGAGCTCCGTCAACCTCAGTGTGCTGGCGGGGTCGGTAACAGGGTAGAGGGCGTGGACCTCTCCGGATGACGCCTCGACCGCCATGACCGGCTCGCCATTGGAAACCTCATCGAGAAGAGAATCGATCTCGCCGGCGGCATCATTGTAAAGGAGCAGGATGCTCTCGAGATTGCAGCGCGTCGCCTCCAGCAGGCTCTGGCGATCCCGGACCACCTTTGGAAAGGTCTGCTCATGAGGCTGGACAATCCTCTCATCGAATTCATGAAGCCGTCCCAGGGCAACGAAGGAAACCATCCGGGCCCGGGTGTCGGTCCCGGGAACGGTATATTCGACCGTACAGACGTAATAAACGGGACTGTCCTCATACGCCAGGACACCCGATTCAATCCAGCCCTGGAGCAATTGCGCGCGTCCCTCATAAGAAGGGACCTCCCCGGGCCTGTCACCGAGAGTCAACTGAACGATATTACACGGGGAAGCATCCAGGATGGCCTGGTGGGCTTCAGGCGAGAGAACATCGTAGGGCGGCGCGGTCACCACGGGCGCGTCCTGGCCGACCTTTTCGGCAACCTTACCGAGGTCGAACCTCAAGCCCCTGAATGGAGCTATATCCATGAATCAAGTCCCTGTCTTCTTCAGGCTCCCCGGGTTTTCCTCAGCCGGTTTCCCGAAAACCAGCGAGCCGGAGAGCCGAGCCAATCTTATTTCTCAGAGCCAGCCTTGCTGGCCGCCTGGCGGGCAAGATCATCGCGGCAAAGCGACAATGCGATCATCGCATAAGCGGTATCAAGCGTAGGAAGGTTTTCCCACCATCTGCCGCTGGTATTTTGCCAGTGCCCGTCCGGGCCCTGCAGCTTCATAAGATGATCAGAAAGCTCCGCGGCCCAGCTATGCTTCACTCCCTTGGAGTCGACAAGGATGGGCTCGCCATAGACCGAGAGGGTCTTGGCCATGGTGTGATAGTAATAATAAAGTCCCTGGAGGCCGGCCTTGGGATTCGCCGGCGTCCGCATGCCTGGATTCTCCGCCAGGCTGAAGTTGGCCGAGATCCACTTGAAGGCGCCCTGCACCCTGGGGTCCTTCTTGTCGGTATTGGCATAGAGGAGGCTCTTCAAGCCCTGGTAGGTCATGCTTCCGTAAGAAGAATAGGCGGTGCTCCCATCATCAAGAGACTCGCTGGGACCCCTCGTATCATTCGGAGCATACCGAAACCCCCAATCCTTCGTGGACCCGATACCTGACTTGCCCAGGAGCGCGTCACCCGCGGGGCTGTTCTGGCAGCGTGAAACGAAGAGCTGCAGCTTTTTCCAGAAGGGTTCACTGGCGGAAAAGCCCGCCTCGCGCATCGCCTCGGCGGCGTAAGCCGCATTGGAAAGATCACCGCGAAGGGAGCCGCTCTGGCCTACCGACCCGAAGCTGAGGTGTTCATCCTTGGAGTAATTCGTACGCTCGTCTCTCTGCTGGGTAACGATAAACGCCCGCGCCCTCCTGATGGGCTCGGAGTAGGCGACCCTGTCGAGCTTGACCAGCGCCATCAAGGCGACCGAGGTACGATAATTCTTCAGCACCGGATCCTTTGAATGGTAGAACCCTCCATCGGGCTGCTGATGCGCGAGGAGATAGGCTACCGCCTTGGACATGAACGGCCCGTCAACAACCGTGTATTTCCGCGGGTGGATGGCGCAGGTATAAACTATGAAGGCTGTGATTCCGACATCGGAAACGTCCTTTACCCGTGACTCACTGCCAAACGGGCCATAGCCTCCATCGGGGTTCTGGTTCTTCGCCAGGAACTTGACTCCCTTGTCGAGCGAATCCTTGAGGGGATCAGCGTAGCCGAGGGAAGACGTGAAAAGAAAAAGGACCGTTAACGCGGTGGTAAGTATTTTTCGCATGGACAGTAACCTGTGCTCAATTACCTGTACTCAATCTACCTGTACTCAATCTACCTGTACTCAATCTACCTGTACTCAATCTACCCGTACTCAATTCTTCAATAATTCCTCAAAACTGATGGGCTGTACATGCCGGCTGTTGTTTTAAAACCGTTTTCAGCCTGATACCGAGTCCCCGTCCAACCTGATTCTAAGGCTTCCATTTGCCTTTGGTCAAGAATATGGACTCAGTTCGACAGCCTTACCTTATAGCATGAGGCCTGCCAGGACTCTTGCCAGAAGTGCCTTGGCGGTTATCGGTACCATTCCGGCATTCACCTTGGTCCGACTCGCGTAACTGTTATACGATAAAAGACCGGTGATGATCTGGATCGGCATCCCCGGAGACTCACTGAGAAATTCCCGCAGGCCATCCAAAACGAGCAGCGAATGATTTCACCCCACGAACTCTGGTCTCGACACCCAACCTGGCTGGTGGTCATCAGCATCCTCTGGGGAGCCGCCGGCTTGAGCGCCCAGGGAAAAAGCTCCCCGAAGGCCACGCCGGCTGAAAAATCCGCGCTGCCTCCGCCTATCTTCTTTCTCAGGGATGGAAGCAGGATAACGGGTGTTCCCGGTTTCGATTCTCTGCAGGTAAAAACCCGCTACGGTGTCCTGAAGGTCCCCTCCTCCGACCTCGTCCGACTTCGGCTGACCCTGCGAATAGAGGATGATCCCGACGAGCTTATCGAGCTCGAGATCCAGCGGCTGGGGGAACCTGAATTCGAGGAGCGGGAAACCGCCATGGATGCCCTGCGCGAGTTCGGCTCCAGGGCTCTTCCTTATCTCGAAAAATTAACGAGCTCCGCTGACGAAGAGCTGCGAAACCGATGCTCACTGCTCATTGGAGAGATCAAGTCGAGAGCCAAGGAGAGCAACAAGCATGGAGATGAGTTTCCCGCCCTGATCGGAGGCTCGGATGAGATCATCACCAAGCGGTTCAAGATCCGTGGATCCATCCAGGACAGCAGCTTCAAAATCAAGAGCCGCTACGGCATCCTCGACATCAAGATTGCCGACATCCTCGGAGTGGATTTCCGCTCCACAGGGAATATACAGGAGACGGTTTCCATCTCCGGCAAGCAGGTCGTTCCGGGAAACTGGGCCGACACGAAGCTCTTTGTCGCGCCTGGGACGACCCTGAGGATCCGAGCCTCCGGAAACCTGCTGGTCAAGAACTACAACCTCAACAGCGGCCCCCAGGGGACCACTCGCTACACCGGCAATACCTATAAAAACTTCCCGATGCTGTCGCTCGTAGGAAAGATCGGTCGAAAGGGAACCCCGTTCCTCATCGGCGCCAACTACAAGACCATCACCAGGGCAGAGGGCACCCTGCAATTGGGCGTGATCCCCTTCCGCATGAACTACACTGCGACTGGAGCCTATAAGGTTCGCGTAACCACTGGAGAGTGACGCCTCCCGGGGAGAGCCCGGAGCGCCGGACCACTCTCTATTCACATGGCATCGTGCATTCGAGAGCATCCTCGGTCGGATCCAGCCCGAAAATATAAGGACCCGGAGCGGGCGGCAGCAAACCGGAACGGAACATCCAGCGAAGCAGGTAAACCGCGTCCCCGATGTCGAGCACGCCATCATCGTTTCCATCGCAGGCGTCCTCGCAACTGGGCACGAAGTCAAATTCCTGCGCCAGAACCGTAGCCATGAGCACCGATATCGGATCGCTGATAGTGACCCTGTTGTCGAAGTTGCAGTCACCCCTCTGGAAGAGCCTGGCCGAGTCGATGACCACCCCGCTATTGACCGTCCTTGCGCTGAGGGACTGGTTCGCTGCCGAGTAGACATTCTGCAGCGGAACCCGGCCGCGTACATTGGCGCCATCGCAGAATTCGATCGGAAGCTCCTCACCACAACTCACCCTGGAGTCGATCTCGAACTGAACGCTACCCACCATCAGCGGCTGCGAGGTGGGCGGCAGCGTGTCACCCCTGAATGGGGGCAATGTCTCAACAAGAACGGCCAGCAGCATCTCACAACCGTCGCCATCGCCGGGATCGTTGTCGCATTGAAATTCGACAAAGTCAGCTGCGATCACGGAGGTGATCGCCTCAGGCGGAATCCTGAACGACTCCTCGATACAGTTCAGTCGGCAATCATAGCAGAAGACCATCGAGAAGCCCTGGAGATGGTCGTTCTGCGCCGGGCCGGGAATGCCATCTTCCGGCGAATTGTAGTAGAAGAAGACCTCCGCTCTCTGGCTCGGAAAGCCTCTGACTGCCAGGGGAGAACCGCCCTCGCCGCGCTGGTTAGAGCCCACGAAGAAGGAAGCTCCTCCGCCCCCGGGGCCGACCTGGGCCTGGGAAGCTGTAGTTGAAATCAACAGAACGGCAAACAGCACCACGGCCTGCAGGCTCAATGCATGCAGCAGATGCTGAAAACAGGGCAAAAGGCCCTGGCTCGCAGTTGCATTCCTCTTAGCTTCGATTCTCATCATATCCAAATGACCCAATTAGAGCCTCGGGAGAGACCGGTTCCGGCCGGTGAGAGTTAAAGAACAACTTGCCCAAAGGGTCGGAACTGAAAGGGCGCAAGGAGCCTTGGAGACCTCCTCACTCAAACACAATACCGATTTTACCGCTTGGGTATGGAGGCGGATGGCAGCATCCCCAAAATTTACGCTAACGGTATCATATATGTTTATTCCACAAGGATTTGTGAAAATAAAAAAATCTAAAAGATGGGAAACTCCTTGCATGATTTTGAGCTTCAGATAGTTTTTTTTTGATATGGAAAGCGTACAGGAAACAACCAAAGACCGTCAGGGCAGTGATATCCAACTTTCCTCAACAAGGCTGGCGACGGCCCTGTTCCTCCTCTCCACCGCAACAGTGCTGTTCACGCTGGCGCTCTTCAAGCTGCTCAGCTTCTTCATCATGCCCTCGCTGTTCTTCGACCTGCTCTTTATCGGTTTTCCCCTCGGCGCCTTCATTGGCGTACGCTTCTTCAAGATCAACCTTGAAGCCTTCAGCAAAACACTCTGGATCGTACAGGCTGTGATGTTCCTGTCGGTCGCGGCGGCTCTCTCGTGCAAACATTTCGACTACCTCAGAGCCCACCTCTTTGAGGTCGACCTCTATAAGCTGCTGATCCAGATGGGAACCTTTACGGGCCTCTTCGTACCTTTCTTCTGCGCCTACGGCCTGAGCGAATACCTCGGCTACCAGGTGGGGCGAGAGCGCCTGCGCGGACGGATGCCCCTGGTCTACGGACTCTATCTATTCGGAGCCGCATTCGCATACATCTTCATCCAGTTCGCCCTCCCCGCCCTCGGAATCGCCCGTATTATCTGCATGTCTATTTTTCTCGTAACCCTCGCCTCTGTCCTCATAGCGAAACGAGGACCGGGAAGAAAATTTCTCGTCATCGAGACGGCCATCCTTCTCTGCGCCGCGATGGTCCCCTACAACCCGATCGAGGAAGGCTTCCTCCGCCTCTACAAGGGAGACAGCCCGCAATCCACTGCGGCCTATACCGATAAGGGCTTCGACTTCGCCTTCCAGGAATGGGGCGACTACAGCCTCACCGAGATCATGGAAAACAAGGCGCACAAAGAGGGCGATCCCGGCCCGAAATTTACCGGGTTCTACAACGACCTGATGCAGTGGGAGTTTTCGCCCCAATACGGATTTACCGAGCGGTCACTCGGAATGCTGCCCATCAACTACGCCCCCAGGGGCGGCAGCATCGTCATCATCGGATCAGGCGGAGGGCGCCAGGTCCGCTGGGCTCGTCAGCCGAGATTCGACTTCAAGGAAATCGTCGCTTTAGAGCTCGAGCCGGCCGTACTCAAGGCTGTCCGTGGCGAAGAGTTGAAGGAGAAGTTTTCCAGGGTCTACGAGGGCGAGGAAGTCAGCCCCATCCGGCATGAGGCCAGGGGGTTCATGGAAAGCTCGGACCGGAAATTCGACCTGATCTACCTGCCGAGCGTAGGCGGCTATCCCCAGATGATGCTGGAGCCGGGCAATATGATCCGCACCGTTGATGCCTACGTCACGTTGCGCGACCGTCTCAGCGAAAAAGGGCTCCTTGCGATCTGGTATCCCACAGGGCTTGATCCCAAGGGGATCCTGACCAACCAGTATGTGCAGACCCTGCGCAGCGAGAAGGTCAACCTTGTCGTCAAGGCCTATTTCAACTCACAGGAATTCCTCATCCTGGCGGGGCGGAACAAGGATGCCCCGTTCCTTGACCTCGATGAGGTCGACAAGTTCCTCCTGGCTGAGGATTACGGGATCAGGCTGCCCCCGAATCCGTCGGCACGCTGCGGCCCCTACACCGTCATCGACGAGGAAGGTTTCTCCGCCATCAGCGATGACCAGCCTTTCCTGGCAGGAAACGTAAGCCATATTTTTTCACTGGCGCAGGTCAGCAAGCTCTTCGCGATAACAGCGGGCCTGTTGTGCTGTATTGGAGTCGTCCTTGTCTTCGCCTTGCGAAAACGAGGCGACCCGAAAATCGAAGGACGCAGCTACCTGCAGGTCATCCTGATCAGCTTCCTCATTGGAGCCAACTTCCTCATCCTGGAGCACTACCTGATCCTCGCGCTCTTCAAAAAACTCTATGTCTTTCACGACGCGCTGGTCCTGGGAGCCATCAGCTTCCTCATTCTCTCCGGGCTCGGCAGCATCTTCAGCTCGATTCGCCTCCTGCCCATCTTTCAATTAACCGGCTCGATCTTCTGCATCCTCCTGCTCTTCCTTCAGCCAGAGCTGTCGCCGACCGCCACCATCCTCCTGCTCGCGCCTGTCGCCTTTGTCACGGGGAGCTATTTCCCCGTACTCTTTGAGCAGGCATCTCACAACCCCCTGGCCGTCTTTGCCATGGACGCGGTAGGTGCCGGGCTTGGATCGATGACGGCGTTCTTTCTCCCGATCGCATTCGGTTTTGACACCTTCTTCCCCGTGGCGGCTGGAATCTTTATCCTTACGAGTATCTGCGCCTACCTCTTCTTCAGGCAGCCTGGCGCTAGCGAAACAGGGGGTGAAGACCCTTCCGGACAACCCGGCGATGGACCCGCCCCTGATGGCGCGAAGGAGGCTCCGGCATGAATGAAATGAGGCGAGCTTCCCCCATGCGGCCGGCCGCTCTCGGGCTGACAGCGCTCCTGTTCTTCGTCCCGGCCTGCAGCGAGAAACCGCAGGAAGATCTCTCCCTGCCATCGAAAAAGAACCTCTACGAATACTCCATCGCCGTTGCCAGGCGCGCGCGGTCCCTGGTCCCGCAGGAGAGAGCGCGGGCGCTGTTCAACATCGGTTCCGTCCACGAACGCTTTGGGATGAACGAGAAGGCCGTGGCGCTCTTTCGTCAAGGGCTCAAGGTCAACCCGGTCACGGTCGACGTCTATTTGTCACTTGCCGAGATCTACTCACTGACGAACCGAGGCTCCGAAGCGATCAATGCCTGCCACATGGCCCTGCGATACGACCCGGCAGCGAAGGGCGCCTGGACTCGCATTGGACAGGTGCTTTCACATATGCAGAAACATGAAGAAGCCATCGAGGCCTTCCGGACTGAAATTCGCCGCGAAACCAGCGATGCCTGGACCCATGCCAATCTCGGTATCACCTGCAAGGCCCTCGGGCTCTGGAAAGAGGCCGCCGCCGCCTACCGAGCCGCAATCGAGTTGGAGCCCGACAGTCGCGAAGCGCTCTATGGCCTCGCGGAAGCACTGCGCCGACTGGACAAAGGAGAAGAGGCGGACTCCTACCTGGAACGCTGGAAAACCGTCAAGAAGGGCCAGGAGGAGAAGGCTCTCGCCAACCGCAAGAATGCTGACAACGGTGGCCGGGAGCGGCAGAAGAAAGATGCGGCGCTCACCTGGCTGGATGCTGCCGAGCTGTTTACGAAAGAACACAATCGTGCCGCGGACAATAACCAGCGCCAGGCGAGATTCCGCAGCCTCGCAGGGGATGCGGTCGAGGAGACCCTGCAATTGGACCCGGCAAACCGCACTGCGCATATCAAGCGAATGGATCTTGTCTCCAAGTACGGGACTGCAGCCGAGCTGATCACCGCGACCAGCCAGGCGGCCAGCTCAATGCCAGACAATCCTTTCTTCTCCTTAAAGCTGGCCGAGGCCCATCTCAGGGCGCTGGCGTCTGGAAAAGGCAATCAGAGCATTCATGCCGTCGCCGCGCAGAAGGCCGCCAGGAAAACCCTCACGCTGTCACCAGAACACGCTGAGGCCAATGGACTACTGGCTGAAATCCTCATCAACTTCGGCTCCAAGGACGCCAGCACCCTGGGGAAGATTCTCACGTACGCGAAAAACGCGGTCAACTACAGCAAGATTCCAAACGCCACCGCGTACAATCTACTGGCGAGAACCTACTTCGAAGCGGGACTTCTTGAAGAGGCCAGGGAAACCCTGGAAGAAGGTATTCGAAGACTGCCGGCACAAGACAGGGTCGGCAGGGAAGACCTGCAAAAAAAATTGGCCCAATTGAAACAGAGACTACCCGGAAATAATTAGCGGATCCCGCACCTCCATGATGACTGGAAACCGACCTCCACAATCCGGCTGCGTTCAGACCTTCAAGGCCTCCCTGGCTGTACTGCTGCTGCTCTCTACAACAGGCTGCAAGGAAGATACCAACAAGACCGTCCGCGGCAAGGACGCCTCCTCTGCCCGGTTCCTCGAAAAATCCGCGGAGGCCGGAATCACCTTCCAACACACCGACGGAAGCACGGGCGAATACTACATCGTCGAGACGCTGGCCTCAGGAGTGGGACTCATCGACTTCAACAATGATGGACACCTCGACATCTACTTCCTCAACGGCTGCCCCCTGCCCCCACCTGAAGACCTAGCATCCTGCCCTCCCAACGCACTCTACCGTAATCGGGGGGACGGAACCTTCGAGGACGTGACCAGGCAGAAAGGCCTTGAAGCCCGGGGGTTTTCCATCGGCTGCGGAGCGGGTGATTACGACTCAGATGGAGACCTTGACATCTATGTCGCGGGCTTCGGACGAAACTATCTCTACCGTAACAACGGCGCAAAAGAAGGCTTCTCCTTTACGGAGGTGACCTCCGAGGCCGGAGTCGATGACACGCGCTTCAGCGCCGGCGCCTGCTTTCTCGACTATGACCGGGATGGACACCTCGATCTCTACGTCAGCAATTACTGTGAGGTCGACTTCGCCTCGAGCAAGCCCTGCTTCAACAACAACACTCCCGGCTATTGCGCCCCCGGACAGTACACACCGGTACACGACTCCCTGTTCAGAAACAACGGCGACGGCACATTTGAAGATGTCAGCAAGCGCTCCGGCATAGCTCGCGACCCGGAGCCCGGCCCCAAATGGGGAATGGGCATCGCCGTCTGCGACTTCAACAACGATGGCTGGCCGGACATCTACCTGGCCAACGATGTCAGTGACAACTTTCTCTTCGAAAACCAGAAAGACGGAACCTTCAAGAACATCGCCACGGAGGCGATGGCCGCGGTCGGACTCGATGGAGCCGAGCAGGGAAGCATGGGGGTCGATGCGGGCGACTTCGATGGAGATGGGAGCTTCGACCTGGTCGTCACCAACTACCACAAACAGCTGAACGCTCTCTACCGCAACGAGGGCAAGTTCGGTTTCTCCGATCAGGCGCTGAGCCGGGGCCTTGGAGATTCAACCTTGCCAATGGTCAGCTGGGGAACTCGGCTGCTTGATTACGACAATGATGGACAACTGGACCTGTTTATCGCCAACGGTCACCTCGAGGACCAGATCGACAGATACGACCAATCCTCTGAATATCGTCAGCGGAACCAGCTCTATCGAGGAGAGAACAAGCGGTTCACCGAGATCACCAAAGGCGGCGGGAGCGGCCTGAGAGAGAAACTCTCCAGCCGCGGCGCCGCCTTCGGAGACATCGACAATGATGGGGACATCGACATCGTCATCTGCAATTCCCGCGAGCGTCCGTCTCTTCTCATCAACGAGACGCCGAATAAAAACACCTGGCTCTCACTGAAGCTCAAGGGAAAGAAAGATCCCTACGCGCTGGGAGCCCGGGCGAGCGTCACAGCGTCTGGCCAAACCCAGGTGGCCGAGGTGCGAAGCGGGGGCAGCTATGTCTGCCAGAACGATCTCAGGCTTCACTTTGGCCTGGCAGGCTCAAAGAAGGCTGAAAAGGTCATCATTCGCTGGCCCGGAGGGAACTCATCCACTTTTGAAAATCTCGAGGCGAATAGAGAGCATCTGCTTAAAGAATGATGCATTCCGCCAGCGATCATCACCGCCCGAACACCAATAAATGCAACACTTTAGGGTAAACATCCATTGCGACTCTGCTCTTTGGTTTATTCCTCCTGATCGCAGGCGCCGCGCTGCTCATAACGGCCCTCTCGACTGGCCGTCATCAGGCTGCAAATGAGACTCCAGCTGATCAAATCGACTCTGCTGGAGATCGATAACTACTCAACCCAGTTCTCTATATTGGGTTGGCTAGAGTGAACCACCTCTTTCTCCCTCGGTCTTTCAGCTTTTCGGTAGCGTACCCCAGGCCTCCGGCTACCTGAAAAACTATTAGTCATTACACAGTAATACTTTACGGGTAATAGACTGTTTTAAGAGAGCAACGAGGGCTGTCGCTCAGTCCCCCTTGACTAAGGCAGGCGAATCCTAACTCCCCCACCTACCTCAGGATTCACCCCATTCGCTAGCATGACTACATATTTTATTTACTTCACAGAACCATTGCCTGGCAACGCCTGCTTGGAACTCAACAGAACTGATGTATCCATCCTCAACCCTGAAACAATCCATCCTCATCGGCTGAAAACCCTGTAATAAAGTGCTTTTTCAGCGAATCAAGTATTGATATACTCAGGAGCGCGTAGCGGCAGTAATTGCCGGTACGTTTGGGTACGAAAGGAAAATTTACTGTCTGCGCTGTCTGTCCCATCAGGCAGCGGTGATTTAGTAGGGTCGTATTTGGAACGAATCGTTTGGAACAGATGGGGCTGTAGTGATTACAGCCACTCCATCACTGTCCGGGTTGTGAGTTCCTAAATACATTCATCAAACAAATCGGTTTATTACCCCTAATTGGAGGTTACACAGTTATGTGTAAGAGATTTATTGTTTTGCTGGCGGTCTTCGGACTCCTGGCCTCGACTGGCTCGACCGTATTCTCGCAAGAGAACGATGAGCCTTGTGGCGCGATCGCTCTGGAGAGTGGAGATTCCGCAACTGGATCTACCGCCGATGCGACGCCCGATGCAGGCGCCCTGTTTCCAAACGCCCCTGGCGTCTGGTACACGATCGTCGGTAACCGCGGAGTAGCCACGGTAGGCACCTGTGGTGAAGGCTCTGCCTACGACACGGCCCTGAGCGTCTTCACCGGCAGTTGCGCCCCTGCGACCGCCAACACCAGCACCTCTGGTGGCGATATCTGGACCGGTGGCGATGACTTCCAGTTTGACTACACCGAGATAACCGGCGACTTCGATGTTGCCATCGAGATGGTCGACTACTCGCACGACACCAACGCCGGGCGCTGGGGCAAGATGGGCCTCATGGCCCGCCGCGAGCTGACCCGCGAATCTGAGTTCATGCAGACCCAGTTCCACGGGCCCTCCAACGATGACGTGTCCCGCCAGGCCGGTCGCCGTGAGCACGGCGTCGCCGGTGGTGGCATGTACGAGATCCTCATGGACGGCGCAGGAGCGCGCCCCGTGTACACTCGTCTGACCCGTCGCGGCAACGTATTCCAGTCGTGGTGGTCCGCCGAGGCCCCTGCCGACCCGCGTGACGATGCCTCCTGGACTGCCGGACATGCCGAGGATCGCGGCACGATGCCCGAGACCGTCTTTGTCGGTTTCGCCAACAGTGACCACAACTCCGATGGAGCTATCCCGCAGACGGTGACCTACCTCTCTCTCAACGACGATTTCAACGAGATCAACGCGTTCGTCGGCAACGATGTCGGCGGCGGCTCTGGAACCGCAGTCGCTGGGCTCACAGCTATCCTCAACAACGACGATGCCTGTGTCAGGCCCGGACAATGTTGCCTGTCCTCCATCAGTTGGGAAACAGAAGAGGACGTGACCTACTACATTCTCGTGCACGGCTGGGGCAGCGACAGCGGCCCCTACCAGCTCGACGTCAGCCTCGGCGAGCCCGGCGCCATGCCGGTCAACCCCAACGGCTGGATCCAGGCCGAGGCCTGGAACATGCTGATCCTTGACCAGGACGGTGGTTGCGGCGGCGGCGGCGTGGGCCGCATGGCCGGCGACTGGACAGGCTTCAACTTGTTCGACGAGGAACCGCAAGCCGGTGACCAGTGGGACATCGATTTCGGCGCGGTAGAGTCCAGAGGCTGGACCCTGACGGCCGTGGCGGAGTTGCCCACCTGGGCCACCACTGCCTTCCTCAACGACAACGGCGTTGCAGTCAACGGCCAGGACGACCTGGTGAACTTCGACGCCTACGTAGGCGCTCTCGGTGCCAACACCGACAACCTCGTGGCGATCTCGACGACCTACGTCGAAAACACCACGGATGAGTCGATCTGGGTCAACTTCTGCACCTCGAGTGATGACTCGATTCGCGCGGACCTGAACGAGAACCTCATCACCAACGCCAGCGCCTGCCGCGGCAGCGCCGGCAACTGCCAGGAGCGCAACTGCGCGACCCTGCTTCCCGGTATGAACAAGATCACCACCCACGTCTGGGAAGGCGGCGGTGGCTTCAACATGCGCTTCGGACTCCGGACCCTGACCGACCAGGTGATCAACGATGCCAACGATCTCGGAATCGTATTCCACGGCTCAGGCGGTGGAGATCTCGAGGGCCAGGCTGGAGGTGTCGCGGGCTGCGATATCGACTTCGGAATCGCCCGCAACGGCTGGATCCAGGCCAGCGGCTGGAACTGGATGGCCCCCTTGCTCAACCCCCTCGGTTGCGGCGGCGGCGGCCAGGGAGTCATGGGCTCGAACTGGGTTCCTCCCTACGATCTGGGAACCGAAGACCCCAAGGCCGGCGACGAGTGGGACATCGACTTTGGTGCCTCTCCCTCCAACGGCTTCAACAACGGAGGTCTCAGCGATGGTCCGATCTGGGTGACCCACGCCTTTGTCGCCGACAACCTCGGCGTTGAGCTTCCCGACGGCGACCTGGTCGATTTCCAGGGCATCGCCGTGACCCTCCAGAACGCCGGGATCGGCGGAGGGATTCCCAATGACAACGTCATGAGCATCGCCACGACCTACGTGCAGAATAATACTGATTCTCCACTGGCGGTCGACATCTGTACGGCAAGTGACGACTCGGTCCTCACTATGCTCAACTGCAACATCATCACCAACGTGAGCGCCTGCCGCGGAAGCGCCGGGGACTGCCAGGAGCGCCGCCCAGCGGTTCTCCTGCCGGGAGTCAATAAGCTCTCCGCGCTGGTATGGGAAGGCGGAGGCGGCTGGAACATGCGCGTCGCTGTCGAGTACAACGGCGCGAAGGTCAACAGCCTGCCGATCCGGGGCGGCGGCATCCCCGAGATCACTCTTCTCGGCGCCGGCGATGCCGACACCGTCGGGCAGCCGACCCTCTGTGTGGCCCGTACGGCTACCCTCTCCCCCAACGCCTGCCCGCAGGCTTCCGTGCCCTTCCAGATCACCGGTAACGGTGGCGGAGTGGCCGGCGACGCGATAACCGTAGTCGAGAGCTTCGGCCCCGTGGCCGCCCTCGACGCCTATACGATCACCGACATCTCCAACGGCGGAACGATCGAGTCGACCCAGGGCCTCGCCTCGCTCAACGTCGGGCCCAACGGTGTCGCCACCCAGTCCTCCGAGGGTTTTGGAGGCGCTCCCGGGCGCGCGATCGACGGCAACACCGATGGCCAGTGGGGCGGCGGCTCCGTCACGCATACGGACGGTATGGACTCCTGGTGGGAAGTTGACCTCCAGGCCTCCTACTACATCGAATCGATCAGGCTCTGGAACCGTCTGGACTGCTGCAGCGAGCGGCTGGCCAACTTCACGGTCCAGGTCCTCGATATCGACCGCAACGTGGTCTTCGAGAGCGCCGGCCTCAACGCCAACAGCGCCGTGAACTTTACTGTTCCCGATGTTGACGCTGATGGACAGATTGTCCGCGTCTCGATTCCAGAGGCGTTCCTGAGCCTCGCCGAGGTTGAGATCTTCTCACCCACAGATGAAGAGGTCACCACCAGCGTGAGCATCGTGTGGGAAACCACCGTCGCGGACGTGAACGCGGGACTGAGCTATACGCTCGCCTATTCCGACAGCGGCTCTTCGAGCGCCAGCGGTACCTTCGACCTCGGTGGCGGACCGACTCCCGTTGACGGTATCAGCGGCGTTCCCTTCGCGGCCGACGCGACGGGTCCGATCGGCGACTTCGACAACTCGCACCTCATTGGAGATGCGAACCAGGGCGGAGTCACCTACGACGCTGACAGCGACAGCTACACCGTCGAAGCCAACGGTTCCGACATCTGGAACGGCGGAGATCACTTCGCGTTCGCCTACAAGGCGGTCACGGGTAACTTCGTCGCGACGGCCCACATTGCCGACCGTATCGATGGAGCGAGTGGACGCTGGGGTAAGCACGGCCTTATGGCCCGCCAGACCTGTCACTCCAACGCCCGCTACTCGATGATCCAGACCAATCTCTCCGGAGTTAACGAAGCTGAGATTGATCTTCCCCGCCACTCATGGCGGCAGAACCAAGGGGAGAACGGATCGAGCAGCGACAACTACCAGGTCGACGACGGAGCCCTCGCGGGCTTTGATCCGGACGCCGGACAGCGGGTCAACCGCCGTCCCACCTGGATGCGTATGTACCGTGTCGGAGCCCTCATCCAGACGCAGCTCGCGTTCGAGGATGAGAATGGCGACCCGATCCAGTGGCAGACGATTGGCGGCGACTCCCATCCGGATCGTCCCGACACCCTGCTCGTCGGACTCGCCCTGACCAACCACTCCGGCGATGTCGGCAGTGCGGTCTTCGACCAGGTCTCGATCGAGGCCTATGATCCCGGCGCCGACGAGAGTGTTCGCGGCGACGAGATCGGCCCCCTCGACCTCGCCGCCGGCGACCCCGCCGACAGCGGCCTGGTTGTCGTCCAGGGCGGTGGATACCGTCCCGAGGTGCTCGACAACGGTCACCTCCGTATCACTTCGAACGCCGTCGGCGGCTCGGCCAACGCGGTCTGGCTGCCCCAGCCCCTGGACCTGAGCTCGGGCTTCGTGCTCGAGTTCGACGCGTTCATGGGACCGGTCGGCTGTGACCCCGGTGCCGACCCGAACCCCGCTGATGGTTTCACCGTCACGATGATCGAGGCTGGCGGAACCGGCGACCCGATGGGCGCCTTCCCGGCCGACCTCGCCCTCGACTCCCTGCGTGGAGACGGCGGCGGCGCTGAGGGCCTGTGGGGCAACGCGCTCCTGCAGCGCACCGAAGGCCACGGTAGCTTCTCGGTCGAGTTCGACAACTGGGTGGGCGGATTTGATCCGGCCACCGGCGGTTCGCCGAACAACGACTGCAGCTACCACGTCGGACTTCTTGCCAACACCATGGTCAACGCGCATGTCGCGACGAACATGGACCTCGGAGTCGGAGCCGGCGACCTGCCGAGCCTCTTCACCGAGGATGGCGTCCACGTAGCCGTCAAGTACGCGCCCAACGGGCACGTCACTGTCACGCTCAACGATGAGCTGGTGGTGGTCGACAGCCATGTGGTGCCGCTCACCGGCGACCTGATCATTGGTTTCACCGGCGGAACCGGTGGCGCCACGGCCGACCAGGAAGTCGCCAACATCACCCTGTACGAGCTCGGTGCCGGAGTGGCTCCGAACCCGACCTTCGCTTACGAGTTCTCCGGCGCTGCCGACCAAAGTGGCGGTTGTGCGGGAGCTACCAGCTCGGCTAATGTCGATGTCGTCCTCGTGACCAGCGACAACCCCTCCGACGAGGGAGCCCAGAGCTACTCACTGGGCGTTACCGCAAGCGGCGGTTCGATCACCGCGATCTCGACCGATGGCACCGATGCCGGCGGCCTGATCGACGGTGGCTTCGAGCTCTCCGAGCTCACCTCGGGAGCTGGAAATGATGGAGCCATTACGGCCGTCATCATTTCCTTCACTCAGCCTGTTTCGCTGGCCGCGGATGGCAGCTCCTCAGTCGCTACGGTGACTGTCGAAAGCACCAATCCTGATGGCGCTGATGCCGCAACCGTCAGCCTCGATGTCGTCAACGGCCTTGTCGGAGGCGGTCGTCCGGTACAGTCGGTTGTCACCTGGAGAGGCCAGACCTACAGGCCGAGCCTTGGTTCGACCAGCTACAGTGTCAGCTCCGATGTCGAAGCTCCTGGCGCTCCTTCCGGCCTCGCGGCCGTTGAGGGCGACAACCAGGTCAGCCTCGACTGGGATGACAGCGGTGCGGCTGATCTGGCCAGCTACACCGTCAGCAGAGATGGCGCCGAGTTGGCTTCGGGACTCACCGAGAGTTCCTATGTTGACGACACCGCCGTTAACGACACCACCTACAGCTACACCGTCACGGCCTCTGACTCCTGTAACGAGTCGGATGCTTCGAGCGCGGCAGAAGCTACGCCTTTCGATCCGGGTATCGGTCCGTTCGCCCGCGGCGACTCCAATGGAGATGGAACTGTGAACATCTCCGACCCGAGCGCCACGCTGAACTGGCTGTTCCTCGGTGGCGGCGACCCGCCATGCCTGGCGGCTGCCGACGCCAACCAGGACGGAAGCGTCAACATCTCCGACCCCAGCTACACCCTGAGGTGGCTGTTCCTCGGTGGTGCTGACCACCCGGCTCCCGCGACCTGTGGTCGCACCACGGACGTCGGCGACGTTTCGCAAGGGTGTGACACGGCGACCTGTGCTGAGTAACAGCTCGCTGTAACGGGGAACGCGAGAGCGCTCCTTGTCACCTGAGAGGCCCGGATCCCAAGGGATCCGGGCCTCTCTTTTTTTATGCTCCGCATCTCCAACAAGAGTGCAGACGGAAAAATCACTTGGTAAAATAGGGGCTCCTGCTGAAACAAATCCATTTCCCAGCGAAGGAGCCTGTAATGGGTATTCGAGCTTTACCGAGCCTTCCACTTATCTGCGCCCTGTTCGCCTGCTGTATCTCGCCAGGGGTCCTCGACGCGCAACCGGAGAATGATCTCTGCCAGAATGCCGAGCTCATCGTCCTTGAATCCGGGATTCCGTTCGCCGCCCAGGGCGACACCGCGAACGGAGCAACCGATGGCGCCGAGGATGCCGACTGCGGACCGAGTGACTCGCCCGGGGTCTGGTACAGCCTGCGGGGAATCGGCCGGCCGGTATACGCCCAGACCTGCGGCAGCATTTTTGATTCGCGCCTGAGCATCTTCAGAGGCGACTGCGAAAAACTGAGCTGCGTGGTAAGCAACGATGATCTCTGTGGAGATGACGCCCGGGTCCGCTTCGAGGCCGCTGATGGGGTGACCTACTTCATTCTCGTTCACGGCCTCAACGCGGTTGAGGCTGGGGTCTATTCACTGAGGGTTTTCTTTGAAGATGGACGGGATCCGGACATCGACGGGTTAGCAAACGACGATGACAATTGTCCAAACACAGCCAATCCCGGGCAGGAGGATGAAGACGGGGATGGCATTGGAGATGCCTGCGACGTACCTCCCAATGACCTCTGTCTTGACTCGACCCTGCTGGATTTCGCCGAGGCCATTGACGCCAATGGTGGAGCTGTCCTGACAGCGACCGTTTCCGGAACGACAACCACCGGCACGGCCGATCCCGAGACCGCTGAATGCGGCGCCAGCACCGCGGCGGGAGTCTGGTTTGAGATCATCGGCAACGGCCAGCCGATGCGGGCCGAGACCTGCGGCAGCAACTACGATACCCGCCTGAGCATCTTCGATGGAGACTGCGACGCGCCCCTTTGCGTAACCCAGAACGACGATGCCTGCGGCCTGCAGTCCATGGTCAACTGGAACACCGAGAAGGGACTCAGCTACTTCGTGCTGGTTCATGGCTACGGAAGCAGCGCGGGCAGCTATCTCCTGGCCGTCACCGCCCAGCTGCCCCCCGCTGAAGGCGACCAGGACAATGATGGAATCCCGGATGAAGAGGACAACTGCCCCACGGAAGCGAACGTCGACCAGTCGGACCGCGATGGAGATGGCATCGGCGATGCCTGCGACATGCAGGAGAACGACCTCTGTTCGGGAGCGCTCGAATTGGAGCTCATCAACGGGATCGTCGAGATCACCGGGCAGACTTTCAGCGAGGCTCGCCCCGACGCGGAAAACAGCAACTGCGGCGCCAGCAGCGCCCCGGGGCTCTGGTACACGGTCGAGGGCCTCAATGGATTCACCTTGACCGCAGAAACCTGCGGCAGCGACTACGACACACGCCTGAGCATCTTTGAAGGCGACTGCGATGCGCCGCTTTGCACAGGGTCCAACGACGACTTCTGCGGGTTGCAGTCCGGCGTCACCTGGGAGGTTCTCGACGACCAGGTCTATTTCATCCTGGTTCACGGCTACAACGCCAACGTCGGGAACTTCGTCTTGCGGGTGACGGCTGAAAACGCCGGCGACCTACCTCCCCCGCCGCCCACGGCTCTCGAGGCCTTCGCCCAGGCGGGCTCCATCGAGCTGACCTGGGAGATGGAGCTCGTCGAGGACCTGGCGACCTTCAACATCTACCGGGATGGAAAGCTACTCGCGACAGAGATCACCGAGTTCCTGTTCTCCGACACCAACGTGGAGAACGGAATCTCCTACCAATACACCGTAACCGCGGTCGACCTGGCTGGAAACGAGTCGGCGCCTTCAGCCCCAGCCACGGCCGAAGCGGCTGAAGCCGGTGGCGGCGGACAGGTTCCGGGAGACTTCAACCAGGATGCGAATGTCGATATCAGCGACTCCATCGGGCTCTTCGGCTACCTCTTCCTTGGCCAGGTTCCGCCGGGCTGCCCCGCAGGCATGGACTCCAACGGGGATGGCCGGATAGATATTTCCGATGGAATCACCTCCCTGGCCTATCTCTTCCAGGGAGGCCGCCCCCACGCCCTCGGCCCGAATTGCGTGGGCATCGAGGGCTGCCCCGCCGCCTGCGATCCCTGATGAAAACGCTGAGGCCGTTGGGCAACTGGAAAAACAAGCCAACGAAAACACGCGATGGATTGCCTCTGCGTGTCCGTGGCGGTAGGATCAGGCCAGGTAAGCTGATCATCAAAGCGGTCGAGCTCCGACCGTCAATCGGAAACTATAGCCTGTGAGGTGAACCATGTCGCTGGCGCTGCTGCTCTCTACCGTGCTCCTCTCCGCTCCCGCTGAAGGTGTCAAATGGACCGATGGTTCCTTTGACAGTGCCCTGAAGAAGGCCGCTGAGAGCAAGAAGCTGGTCTACATCGATTTCTACACCGACTGGTGAGGATGGTGCAAAGTACTGGTCCGTGAGACCTATCCGAACAAAGACGTCGCCGCCCTGCTGAACAAGAATTTCGTCTCGATCAAGATCAACGCCGAGAAGGGCGAGGGAAAGGATATCGTCAAGCGCTACGGCGTCCGCGGCTTCCCCACCCTCCTCGTGGTCGATGCCAAGGGTGAAGAGCTCGACCGCATCACCGGCTTCCGCCCTCCCGACCAATTCATCAGCGCCATCAAGCCGATCCTCGCCGGAAAATCCTACGGCGCGCTCAAGAAGAAGGCAGAGCAGGAGCCGAAGAACCTGGAGGTCGCGGTCGAGCTCGGGAAAAAAGAAGAAGAGCGACGGCAGTACGCCAAGGCCGAAGCCCTGTACAAAAAAGTTCTCGACGCGAAGGACGCGGGCTCGGCCATTCGAGAGGTCGCCGAAGGACGCATGGCCCTGCTGAGCTTCATGAAAAGCCGCAGCAGGGACATCGCCGGGCTCCAGGCCTACTTCGACAAGAAGAAGGACAAGGCCGGGGTTGTCGACCATGCCAGGCTGCTCATGCGGGCCTACCAGGATGGAGATGAGGTCGCCAAGGTGGTCGCCGTGGGCGAATACCTCATCAGGCATGTCGGTGAAACTGACGCCACCCTTCTCAACAACTACGCCTGGTTCCTGGCGATCCACGATGAGAAGCTCGGGAGAGCTCTCGAGCTGGCCAGGAAGGCGGCCAGGCTCCAACCCGAGGCGGCCTTCATCCTCGACACCCTCGGAGAGTGTCTCTTCCGAAGCGGCAAGCTCAAGGAAGCCGTCGAGACCCAGCGCAAGGCCATCAAGCTCGCCCCTGAAACCCAGCGCGAGGAAATGGAGGACCGGCTCTTCAAGTTCGAGAAGGCCCTGAAGAAAAAGGCTAAGAAAAAAGAACGCACCACCTGACCGCCGAGGCGGCACTCAACGCGTTCATCTATTCAGGTGAGCCCTCTGGACTTAACCGGACGGTTTTCAGATAATCTCTGCAGCTTCATCCCCAAAGCCGCGGAGTAAAAATGCTGAGCAGAAAACCATTCGGACCGTCTGTTTCGTCTCTTTCAGTCCTGCCGCTTCTCGCCTTGTTGCTGGCGACCCTGCTGGCAAGCCCCCTGTCGGCAGCCGACCCCGTCCCTGTCGCGGAAGCTGACAGCGGAGACACCGCCTGGATCCTGGTCTCGACGGCGCTGGTACTCTTCATGACGATCCCGGCCCTGGCGCTCTTCTACGGCGGACTGGTGCGGACCAAGAACGTGCTGTCGGTGCTCATGCACTGCTTCGCGATGACTGCGCTGATCTCGGTGCTCTGGGTGGTCTTCGGCTACAGCGTGGCCTTCGATGAAGGAAACCAGTTCTTCGGCGGCCTGTCGAAAGCCCTGCTCGGCGGCGGGGCGAGAGAACAGCTTTATCCCGGTACGACCATCCCCGAGACCCTCTTCTGCGCCTTCCAGATGACGTTTGCCATCATCACCCCGGCACTGGTGATCGGCGCCTTTGTCGAGCGCATGAAATTCATCGCGGTGATGCTCTTCTCCGCTCTCTGGCTCATCGTGGTCTACCTGCCGATCTGCCACATGCAATGGGGCGGCGGCTGGTTTGCCTCCCAGGGTGTCATGGATTTCGCCGGCGGAATCGTCGTTCACATCACCGCCGGGGTAGCGGCTCTCGTTGCCTGCATCATGGTCGGTAAGCGTAAGGGCTATCCCGATACGCAGATGATCCCCCACAACCTGACCTATACGGTCATCGGCGCCGCCATGCTCTGGGTCGGCTGGTTCGGCTTCAACGCCGGCAGCGCCCTGGCCGCCAACGGGAATGCCGCCATGGCTCTCCTGGTCACCCACCTCTCCGCGGCGACAGCGACGCTCACCTGGATGCTCATCGAATGGAAAGCCAACGGCAAGCCCAGCGTCCTTGGCGCCGCCACCGGCGCCATCGCCGGGCTCGCGGCGGTCACCCCCGCCTCGGGCTTCATCGGTCCCGAGGGCGGACTGGCGATCGGCTTCACCTCCGGCGCCCTGTGCTATTTCGCCTCGACCGCCGTAAAGAAACGCTTCGCCTACGATGACTCGCTCGACGTGGTGGGCGTCCACGGCGTCGGCGGCTTCATCGGAGTGGTCATGGTCGCCGTCTTCGCCTCGGAGTCTCTCGGCGGCGGCGGCTACGGCCTCGGAGCTGACGCTGGAATGGGCGGCCAGCTCAAGGCTCAGTTGATCGGCGGCGGCGTCACCGTCGTCTACACCCTGGCCGCCTCGATCGCGGTGTTCTGGGTGATCGACAAGCTGGTCGGCCTGCGCGTCAGCGACGAGGACGAGGAACAGGGCCTCGACCTCGCCGAGCACGCCGAGACCGGCTACAGTCTCTGAGTTCGGCTCGAAGGCAGGGCCTGGAGAAAAAATGGTGGGCGTGCCCAGACTCGAACTGGGAACTTCCACCTTGTAAGGGTGGCACTCTAGCCAATTGAGTTACACGCCCATCCTGCAATGAGGCCGTGTATTCTCTCGCAGAGAACTGAAGATCGCAAGACCACCCCCCCGAACGCCCGGAAAAAAGTGGCCTGATAATTTTCCATAAAAAGCTATCTGAGTAGTTGCCACCGAACCATAGTTCGGCTATACAAACTAATAGTTGGTTTACCTAACAAACCTTTGGTATCCCCTCTCAACAAGAGCAGAGTCTTCATGGACGCCGACAACGCCAGGAAATACGATCAACCCCAACCCGGCTCGATCGATGAACAGCGCCGGATCGACGTCCGGGTTGAGCTCGACGATGGCGGGCATCAGCAGATCATCATCCAGGACCTGAGCTACGGACCGGGAATCGGCTGGTACGCCCAGAAAACCATCCGGCTCGACCCGGAACAGCTCGAGACCCTCCTGGGCGCCTTGTCCTGTGCCAGGCAGGAATCCCGGCGAATGGGAAACAGCACCCGAAAGAACCGGAAAGCCGGTCATTCCGCGGATAATATTTCCACGGACACGGCTCACCAGATTCTCCAATTGGCCGATTTCCTCGATCTGGAAACCAGCTGAGCGCCCTGGCTGGACGATCGGCCCTACGCGGAAAGACCGGTCCCGCGGCCCTATGCGGAAAGACCGGTCCCGCGGCCCTATGCGGAAAGACCGGTCCCGCGGCCCTACGCGGAAAGACCGGTCCCGTCCCGGATAGAGCGCCTTCGCTCCTCAGTCGTTGGCGGCAAGATTGATATTCTTGCTCTTGACCTCGATCTTGTGCATCGAGAGGAACTTCTCGATCTCCCAGACGTCCTTCTGTTCCTGCATGATCTGCTCTTCGAGCATAAACTTGATCGGCTCGTTATCCGCAACCGCCGCATGCGCGCTGCGATAGGTATCGAGAGCTTCCATTTCCGTTTCCAGGTCCTGTTGGAGCATATCCACCACCGAGGTGGCCTGCTTGATATTCGCAGCCTCTATCGTCGGCACTCCCCCGAGAGAAACGATCCAGTCAGAGACCAGCTTTGCATGCCCCCGGGCCTCTTCACTTGATTCGTTGAAGAATTCCTCATAAACAGCCCGGTCGATACCCTGCACCAGGGCGCTGTGCTGGCAATACTGGATGACGGCTGAATATTCGATGCTCAACGCCTTGTTCAGAAACTCGATTACTTTATCCATTCTCTCTTCTCCGTGATTCTCATAGTGTTGATTAGGCGGAACTCATATCAGCAGGCTGGATGCCTGTCAATTACCACACCAAATGTATTATTCGACCAGGAACGCTACTTTTCAACACTTAATTGATATAAACCCTTATATTTAAAGGGTTTGTGTGTCCTAACTGAAGATCTGCAAGCCAAACTACTGATCTGTAGCTCAAACCAGCTGCCTGAAGAGCCTGAGAACCCTTTCTCAAGGGCTCTCAGAGAGGCCGCATGCCTTTATACCGCATAATGTTATGCAATACGAAGCTACGGTCATTTGGGCAGAGGCAAACCCTTAGAATCGATTTACTACCCCTCCAGGCAAACGTCTTCACAAACGTTGCAGTTTTCGTGCTCTGGGCAGATAACCTTGAAAGACTTGAACTTCTTCAGGAAACCAGCCACAACAGGGTCATCCTGGGAAAGTAATTGAACCAGGCCGAGAAGTCGTTCGCTGGCCTCATGACTCAGGAGATGCTCGATTTTGCAGGCATCAATTTCAGCGCTTTCGGAATTGAGACCAAGCACCTTGTGGAAAAAACTCGTGATCACCCCACGATTGTAAACCACCTGCATGGCAACCTTCTCGCCATCTTCGGTAAGGCAGAGATGATGACGATCGATCTCTGTAACGAGGCCTCGTTCCTTGAGATTCTTGATCTGCACAGACGCGGATCCCTTGGTCACCTGCAGACCATTCGCCACATCCTTCAGTATGGCGTAGCCCTTCAACTGCCTGAGTCCCTGGATGGTGGTGAGATAGTGCGCAACGCTGTGCGTCACCTCGTGCGCCGCGAACTCTTTCCATACCTCGTTACTCATAGAAATCCCTCTCCTGGACATCCAGAAGCATCCGATCTCTCAACCACAATGAAACCGGACAGACATAAACCACAGCCACTACCTGAATGGTAAGTATAGATGATTATTGAAAAGAAACAACGCAGCAATAGATCCTGCCACTGGACCAGGGGGCCACCCTCTCAGCTGTCCCCTGCAAGCCAGCGCTTCAGGCTGCTGACGGCTTTCGCCCTGGCGGCCTCGCCCCCGGACGGTTCATATTTGACCTCCGGCAACCGGGCCCGCTTCTTCAATGCCCCCCAGGCCATCTCCCTGATAGCCAGGTCGGCATCGAGCAAGGCCTCAAGAAGAAACTCATCCCGGCGGGGATGCTTCCCCTGGAGGACTGTTCTCACCAGAACCCCCCGCACCAGCTTCTCGCCCTCCTTTCGGTAGAGCTCAGGGAAACGCTCCATCAGCTCATCGCTCTCCATCCCAGAGAGCACCCCCACAGCCGCCAGCCGCTGCTGGACTGATGGATTTTGCAGCATCTCAAGCAGGGCCCGGATAACCAAGGGGTCGCCATCAAAAGCCAGGAGCCCCTCGCTGGCAATCTCCACAGCGCCCTGGTCCTGGTGCATCAGGTACTTCAACAGGTACCTGGTACCCCTTTTGTCCCTCCAATCGGCGAGAAGACGGGCCAGGAGCACCTCGCCTCGGTAGTCAATCTGGGAATCCGCCAGCAAGGCGACCACCACGGCGCCGCCTCGATCAGCCCCGAGGCTTTTGAGACGGACTACCGCCCGCTGTTGACGCCCCTTCTCGAAGCTCTCGAGATCTCGCAGCACACTTGAGTTCTCCCGCAACCAATCGGTAGGAGTCAGCTTTTCTTCAGGCGTCGAGGAGCAGCCGCCCAGCACAGTGATCGCAAGGAGTGCCGGCCATAGCGTCCGGAAACGGACCATTACTCGTCCTCCTCGTCGGTGTTCACCAGGATCCAGCGATCTTCGAGGTCCTGCAGCTTCTTCGCACGGCTCTTCAGGCTGACGGTGGTTTTCAGAAAGGCCTCCAGATCGGCCGGGAACGCACCCACATCCGGAGCTCCCTCTATGTCGTAGCGCTCCTTCATATTCGTCTCGAGAAAGGTCGCGATACTGTCAAAGGACAGGTTCTCCTTCTCTATCGCGCTGAAGAGTTCCGTGTAGGGAAGCTCCTTCAAAGCGGAGGAATCCTTGCCCAGTCCGCTGTGGAGACGAAGCAACTCATCTTTAAAGATACCGTGGTCCTCGGCCTCGCGACCGGTGGCCCCGTCTTTGCGCTTCTGGCGCTCAAGGAAAACACCGAAGGCCCTCATGCTGTGCCCACTGGCCCGGCGCACCAGCTCGATATGAGCCTCCTCGAGTTCGACCCTCCCGCCCCTGAACACCTGTTGCAGCCCAAGGCTCTGTATACGCTGGACCTTGTCGTAAGACAGGCTGATGTTATACGGAGAGTTCGGCAGCACGATCTCTCTGCGGGGAAGACTCAGCTCAGCGAAGCTGATGGTCGGATTCAGTTCCTTCAGGTTTTCGATACAGATCGCCGCAACCTTGAAGAAAAGCGGCTTGTCTTCCTCGGGCCAGTCCTGAACGGTTCCCTCCGGCCACTTTCGCTGCATCCAGGAGAGCTTCGACAACTCCTCACCACCGAGATAATCCTTCAGCAACTCGAGCTTGGTCACCAGTTGTCTTCTTTTGACGATATTCAGGAGGGTCAGGTCCACCACGTCCATCTCGGTAAAACGCTTGCCGTCAGGACCGATGGCTGGAACGCCGTTAATGGGATCAAGCCCGAGAACATCTCCTCCCTTGAGAATATGCCGGTCATTGAAGAGAACGCTGTCGAAGGTGTCGAAGTGCATGCTCTCTTTCGGTGTGGCAGAAGCATCGATCCCCTCCTCGCTGAGAATATGAGGGGTCACGACGATGATGACCTCCCGCCTCTCCTTTTGGGTCACTGTTCGACGGAACAGGTCCCCGAGGTAGGGTATATCGGAGAGGAAGGGGATCTTGTTGACCGTATCGATCTCCTGCTCCTGGATCAGCCCGCCAAGAATGATCGGACGGTGATTGTGAGCTACGCACTCGCCGATGTACTGGCGTTTGATCACCTCAGGGATTCCTGCGAGGTCCGTCTCAAAAACTCTCTGGCGTCCGACGATCTGGTTGTCCATGATCTCGAGCTGGAGGGCAATGCGATCATCTTTCCCGCCGGTTATCCGCGGCCGAATGTGAAGCGTAATACCGGAGTAGACGGTACCCACGCTCTGGACCTCGTTGATCAGGTTACCGTTGGTCGTATCCCGAGTGACTCCCGTCGAATTGAAGGTCGGAACATTACGGCCGAGATGCAGAGCGCTGACACGGTCATCGAGAGTCAGGATCTTCGGCCGGGCCCGGACCTTGGCCTCGCCCTCCCGAACCAGCATATGCAGAGCAGCCATAAACCTCCCCTGGATATCCAGGCTGGTATCATCAAAGAGCAGTTTCAGACCCTCGTTCATCACATCGGGTACAAAGGAACCCTCAGCGCTCGCGCCAGAAATTCCCGGCTGGACGATAGTCTCGCCGGGCAGCGGCAGACCCGCGGAGCCGAGGATGTGACCACCGCCGAACTGGGCGGAATCGATACCTAAATCGGTGAGCTTATTCGCCTCGAGCTCGATCAGCTGCACCTCGATCATGATCCTTCGGGCCGGCACATCGATGGTCTCAACGAAAGCCCTGATCTTCGCGAGATCTTCAGCTGTACCGACCGTCATCATCCCTCCACGCATCTCCGTAGATGAGGCCTTGTCGAAGGTCATCACCAGCGATCCATTGTTGCTGTCACCTCCATAGCCTGTGGGCATTGTGACCGCGTCCTTGCTCGGCATGTCGTAGACGAACGGGATCTTCGGAGCCGCGGACAATGGCGAATTGGCGCTACCGCCGCCCTTCTCTACATACATCTCGGTCGTGCGCGACAAGGTCCTCTGCTTGGTCCCTTCCTTCCAGGTCAGAGCGTCGCTTGATGGAGTAAGCTGCCACACATTGCAGATGCCCGACATCAGCAGGGCGTCCATCGCCAGGCGGGCGCCTACATACTTCGGCCGCAGAACCTCACGTTTGATTTCAAGGTCGAGCTGGTCATAGCGATCGAGCATATCCACGATCTTAAGGGTAAGCGGATCTGTGGGAGCATCTGTCTCTCCGAAGATCACCAGAGAGTGTGTCTTTCCCTCGACCTTGCTCAGGTGGCCTTTCTCGATCCAGTCCGGCTTGACGTTCTCAACAAAACTGATCGCCTCGGTGGCGCCCTTGTGAAAGAGGGTCTTGAAGGTGATATAGCCCTGGGGGCGAGGAGCAGGCTCGGGCGCGGGCTCAGCCTTCACAGGGACCGGGGCGGGTTTGGGCGCGGGCTCGCCGCCGCGGAGAACCGGCTCTTCCTTCCGCTCCCCTGCCGCCGGGGCCGGCTCGGAAACGGGAGGCGCCTTCTTCTCCTCGGGTGAAACTCCCGGCACCGCCGCGCTCTCGGGATCTGAAGCAGCCTTCCCCCGCGCAGCCTTCAGCCTGTTCAGCGCATCCAGGACATCTTTGTTGATCTCCGGAATCTCCACCTCGTTCCCAGCCGGGGGCTCTGGCCTGGGAGACTCGACAACCGGCGCCGGCACCTTGACCGCTTCGGCAGCTTCGTTCGCTGCGGACGGGCCCTCAGCAGGCTCGCTCTTTTTTTTCCGCGGCGGCGAGGCAGCAGGCTTGCCGGGTAAAACAGCCGGTCGATGAAGATTCAGCTCATCCAGGAGCGCCAGGGCGCGGCTATCCGCCAGCGGCGAGTCAGCCGTGTCGACGATTTCCGGTCCGGTTGCGGTGGGAACATCAGCGACCTCGCTGACCTCAGCGACCGGCGGAGCGGCCGGAGCTGGCCCTGGAGCCGCCTCCTTCTCGATCGCTGACGGAGGGACCGGAGCTTGCTCGACAATCAGCCCGTCCTCAATGGCGGGCGGCGCCTCGCCCTCCCCTTGACCTGTTTCGACAACAGCCCTCGGCTCAATGGGTGCTTCCCCAACGACCGGCTTTTCGGATGACCGCTGGAGCGCGGTGCTTTCATCTTTCTGCGCTCCGGCTGGAGGCTCGGTAGTTTTGCAGCTGACTACGATTCCGCCCGCTATCGCGCAAAGCAGAAAAAACACTCCGAACCAGCCTGGAGAATTCGTTCCTCTGGTGTCCATTCTAAGTTCCTTGGCTCTCTTCACTTTCATATTCCTTTCACCCGCAGGCGGCCTTCAAACACATGATCAACGGTCTCCGACGAATACGAAGGCCGCCCACTGACGCGGGTGACTGTATTTTCCCTTCAACATCGCGAGCTTCGCCTGTCGCAATGCATCGACACGATCCCTGCCATGGCGAATCCAATGATCGTAAAACAAGCTCATCAACTCAGCAGTTGCCTCATCCTCCACCTTCCAGAGGCTCACCAGCAGGGCCCCGGCTCCGCAATGCAGAAAAGCGGCAGCAAGCCCGACTGGATCATCTCCTCCCTGGATTTCATTTCGGCCCGTCTCGCAGCCGGAGAGAGTCACCAGCCGGTTTCCCTTCAGATCCATCGCGTAGATCTCCCAGGCCTTCAACCTGCCATCTTGCGAGCTGGTCCTCGCGCCCTCCCCGCCCGGAGCGAGAAACAGGGTCGACTCCCATGGCCTGGCGGGATAGAACTCGCCGTGGCAGGCGAAGTGAATAACATCCTGCCCCCTCGACAGCGCTGCAATGACGCTCTCCTTGGCCTGGATGCCGCTCAACACGACACTCTCACGGAAGCCGGGAGAAAAAGCCGCGACCTCATTGCGGGCGTGTACCAGGCTCACCTTATTCGGCTTTCCGTCCCGGTCGTAATCGGTGTCCGGATCAGCAAGGGCGAGCAGCTTGAGCGGCTTCCGCCCAACGCTGGGCCCCCCGGCTCCGCCTCGCACCGAGTTCAAACGAAGATACCTCAGCAGGCTCGCGCTCTGGAGATACGAGATGGTCCATCTCTCAACCTGGAGACCCTCCGGCCCCGTAAGGGTTTCAAACGGCAGCCTGTGAAGAACGCCATGGGGAATGATCAGGACGCGTGATTTCTTCACCCGCGCCGCGATGGGAGACAGGAGCTCCTTGTAGAGCTGGCTGGAGAGCGCCTGGTCCGCGGCAGAACCGGCAAGATAACGCCGAACTGTATCCGCCAGATCGAGAGGACTCACCTTCAACTCGGCCACGGCCACCTCCCCATCCTGGACCAGGAAGACAACCAGGGAATCGCCCAGCGAGAAGTATTCCAGCAAGGCTGTATCCGCAGGCAATTCCGCCATGATCTCGGCCGCCGTAGCGGGTGCCCCATCTACCAGCATCCCGAGCAGAGGCTGCTTGAGCGCCGCGAGCTGGAGCCTCTGCTTGACTGCCGCCAGACGCTCGCGCAGGGCATTGAAATCTTCACGCGCCCCCCTGACCCCGAGCAGGCTCATCGCTCCACCGCCCCCGGAAAGGTTTGCCCTGCCGTTGAGTGAAACATACTGGCGATAGAGCCTGCTGCCGTTGGGTTCAGCCAGCGTGACGAACCTCCAGCCCATGGATTCGACCAGGGCGCGAGCTCGTGAACGCTCCGCGAACTCCAGGGCGCGGGCAGCTCGCCCTCCGTTCATTTCACGACGAACGAGATAGCGGTACATATCCATCTTGTCGGTCATGAAGCCTGTCTTTGACTCCACGTCCAGGATCCTCGCACGGTAGGATTCCACAATCCGAACCGCCTCGCCCAGGGCCTTTTCAGCCTCACCTCTTCGCCCCATCTTCTCGGCTATGCGGGCGAGATACCAGTGGCATCTCCACTGGGTCTCAAACTGCCCGGAATCAACCGCCCTGTCGAGCGCCCACCGGGTAAACTTCTCCGCGCTTTCATAAGATCCTGACTCGAGGTAAAGCTCCCCGAGATTGGAGCCGGCGATAGCCGAAAGCCTGGTATTCCCGGCCTCTCCGGCGCGCCGCATGGCATCGTCCTGCAGGCTGATCGCCTTGCGATACCTGTCGGTCTTTTCTTTGCCACCAAGGGCCTGGGCCTGCTTGCGCAGGATGTTGGCCTTGTAGATCGAGTTGGTCAGCTCCAGCTCCAGCTTCCCCGGCAGCTTTCTCGCCGCATCGGCGTTCAGCTCACGATCCACGGTCAGGAAGACCCTCAGGGCCTGGGCCAGACGTTCCGGCTCACTTCTTCCCCGCTCATACAGCGCCGCTCCCATCAGTATGCGCGCCCTGATCCTGACCTCGAGGGAAGCAGCGGGGCTTCTCACCAGCCCCCGGGCCCGCTCACCCGCATCGACCGGCTTTCCCAGCGCCATGAGCACCGCGGCCTCGTTCAGGTCAAGCCGCGCGACAAAGGCTGCTGCCCCGGCGGCGACAGCCAGCGCGCGGGCTCGCTTCAGCGAATGGAGCGCCCCCTCAAAATCACCCAGCAGTTCGCAGGCCATACCCGCTCGGGAAGTGACCGCGGCCTCCAGCCAGGGATATCCAATCCCCTCGAGATCAACTTCAAGCAGCTCCCTGGCCAACGCGTACTCTCCCAACTCGAGAGCGGGCAGGGAGGCGATAAAGGCCAGGAGAGCCCTGTCCCTCTTTCGTAATTCACAGGAGGCGAGCAGGCGGACCAGCCCGCTGGTGACCAGGGTCAGCTCAGCGCGCGAGCCGACCGCGAGCCCGGCAAAACGGGAACGCGGCCTTGGTGCCTGCTCCGCCTTGCCCCCCAGGGCTGTAATCTGCTCCCTGATGGAGAGGAGCCTGTCGCCGTAGCCGAGAAACTCCACGGCCCGGGCCAGCAGACCGAGAGTACGAAGGCGGGTACCCCGGTCTGCCTTTTCAAGAAGGCCTTGATGAAGATTCGAATAATTCCACGCCCCCTTGAAATCACGCAGCATGAATCGGAGCCTGATCGCCGCGGCGATTCCTTCGGGGGAAGACCGCGAGCTCGCCTCGATGGCGGCGAGGGCTTTTCGAAAACGCGCATCCGCCCGCTGCTGGATGCTGTCACCGTGAATACCGTGCAATACCGCCAGTGCCTCGTAGACCAGTGGGAGATCCCGGGCCTCGGCATTGTGCTGGAGAGGATAACGCTGGCGAACGAGCGAGAGGATCCTGATGATCTCTCCCAGCTCCTTCCCATCGATCTCCCGCCCGGCCCTGGTAACCAGAACAGGAGCCCTCCGAGGGTCGTCGCCACCCTTAGCCAGGACGCTGAATTCATTCGAATCAAGCATACTGACCGCCAGATTAAGGCGACGAGCCCTCGAGGCCTGCTTCAAGCTCGGCTCTGCGAGTTTTACAGCCAGACTCTCTATCTCTGACCAGCAGTCGTAAGCTTTGCCATACGCCTCGGTTGCTCCCCGCATTATGGAAACACCCTCGCGCTCGAACCCCTGCCAGGGGGAGGCTTGCACGATGATGCACCAACAGCAAACAGTGCAGGTGATGCACTGTAAGAAACAATAAAGCTTTCTCCTCAGCGATGATCGTTGCCCTATCAAGGACTCCTCCAACCAATTGAGCCATCGCGGCAAAAAAGACTGCTACACTCTATATATTTTCGGAATAAATGAGCCGATAACTTAAATAGAAATAGGTAAATCCCGAAATCTGTCGGGTGCTGGAACCCATCCTGGCTGAATAAGGCCTAGGGCTCGATAGAAACAAATATGCAACCACTGTTCCATCTCTCAATTATTATCCCTAAACCTTTGTATTGAATGGAGATAGTGCTACAGGAGCAGAAGCGGCATCGCCCGGTCACCTGTCAGATATCCTGACATCCAACACTATTCATTTAATGACTCCTTCTTTCATAGGTTGGCGAAAAAGCACATAATCAGGTTTATGACTCAAAAATCGAGCCATCCGAACCAACAGGAAGAACCGAAAGCCCTACCGCCTGCCGAAGCTTTCGATGCTCTCGAAAAGCTCTATCGGCGTGTAGACAAAGAGATCAGCGAGAGCGGAGTCGAGTGCTGGCTGCGCGGAGATTGCTGTGATTTTGAGAAAGTCGACCACACTCTCTTCGCCTCCAGCCTGGAGCTTGAATACGTCAGGGAAAAACATCCCGAGACTTTCCCTCCCAACAATGCACTCTGCCCCTTCTGGGAAGATGGCCGCTGCGTAGAGCGGGAGAGGAGGCCGCTCGGCTGCCGTACCTATTTTTGCGATGGAAACTTCGCGGAGCAATTGCAGGCAATCTACGAGAAATACCATGCTGAGATCAGGGAGTTGGCGAAACGATACGGTATTCCCTACAGTTACAAACCCTTTGTTCTTGCCCTTCGGACCTAACGTGACCAGAACTGAATTGAACGCGTGTCTTCCGGAGCGACCATCTCCCTCAGGCGAAAGTGTCGGCAGACCTTCCCTGGAGAAGAGTTCTTGATCGGCCGAGGAAGAAACCTCTCAGAGGAGAGAAACCACCTCGCGATGGTGGTCAAGACAGGAGAGCCCCAGCGCCTCGACAGCTTTCTTGTCAGCAACCTCGCCTGGAAATCACGCAGCCGTCTCCAGGGTCTCATCAAGGATGGCCGGGTGACTGTAAACGGTGAAAAGACCAAGGCCAGCCGACGCGTACATTTTGATGATGTGGTCGAGATACGCCTGTCGAGCGGCCTCGGACTGCCTGATGACTATTCTGAGCGCAAGCTCGACATCATCTACGAAGACGAATGGCTCGTGGTGGTCAACAAGCCGTCTGGAATGCTCGTACATCCGGTTGGCCGCCATGTCTACGACACCTTGATCAACTATCTCCATCACCGCTATCACTCCACCGATGCCGGTAAAGAAGAGGTGATTCCAAAGCTCTGTCACCGGCTGGACCGGGACACCACGGGAGTGGTTGTCGTCGGGAAAAAAAACTATGTCCACCGGAACGTACAGCAGCAGTTTGAAAAACGGTCCGTGTCAAAGAGCTACCTGGCTCTTGCCAATGGGCTCTTCCCGCCCGACCGCAACGAGATTGACATACCGATCGGTGAGGGCCGCTGCCTGAAATCCGCCCTCGAGCAGGAACCCCTGAAAGACTCTCGGACACTCGTTACCGTGCTCGCTAGCTATGAGGATCACACCCTGCTTCGCTGTGTTCCCTGCACGGGACGACAGAACCAGATCCGCGTCCACCTGGCGGCTGTGGGTCATCCGATCGCGGGAGACGAGCGCTACGGAGGCGATTCTCCAGGGGAGCGACCGGAACGCCGGGACTGGCCTCTTCGCTACCTGCTGCACTCTGAATCCATCCGTTTCTGGCATCCGCGCCTGAAACAGGACATCAAATTGGCCGCTCCTCTGCCGCCAGACTTCCAGGCACTGCTCTGAGTGAGCGATCGAGGGGCCGGTAAACCGCCCCTGGAGCCCTGCTCAAGCCCTACAGGCCCCCTTTTGCCCCGATATTCTCTGCATCGTAATCTTCTCTGCAGGGAAATCGGGTGGGTCGACCGGTCCCGGGGGAGCTTCTGTCAAAACCGCTATCTTCTTTGTGTGCATTGACATACAGGGGAAAAAGTCATGAAGGATAGAATACTAGCCCTGATCGATCCGGCCGGCCGGCTACGATCGGCCAGCAGTCTGCTTCGCTCGCTGCAGGTACACGAATACAGCAGCATCGAAAGCCTGCTGGGAAGTCGCCGGCAAGCATCCTCCTCGCTCTGCATCGTGCTCGATGCAGACCTTGTCAGGATTGGAGACCTGGATAGCCTCCTTGAAAGAGACGGGCTTCCCCCCTTGACCCTGGCCGTGGTAAGCGACAAGAAAGAGGGCAGGCTCTGGATTGAAAACGGAGCCACGGATTTTGTCGTACTCCCGGGAAGACGGGAGGAGCTGGACTGCCGCATCCGGGCGATGACGAGATGGCAGTCTATCCTGCTTGATCCCTCGCACCAGGAGCTCCGTCACCGCGAGAGCATGAGGAGCCTTGCCCACAGCCTGAAAAATCCCCTCAACGCGGTCTTCTGCTACGCCGAGTTGATCCTGATGGACGAGCACCTGACGGCTGCTGTCCGCAAGGACGTAGAGCACGTCATCACCAATGCCAACGTGCTGCTGGAGACCCTGGACTCGAATCTGAACTTCAGCCGTGAAGAGACAGAAGCCCAGCCGGCCGGAGATGAAAGCGCATGACCGAAACTGTAAAAGAAAACCAGGCCGCCGAGCCGGGAACGATCCTGATCGTTGACGACAACGAAGAACTCCTCGGAGCGATCTCCCGTCTCCTCGAGCTGCAGGGCTACTCAACACTGACCGCGATGAGCGGAGAGGATGCCCTGGAGATCGCTCGCCTGAAAAAACCGGACCTCATCCTGCTCGACTGGATTCTGCCCGGAGTGGATGGGATCGAGGTCTGCAGGAAACTGAAAAGCGACGCGGCCACTCGGGGAATAATGATTCTCCTGGTGACTGGGCAGGGCTCGGTCGACAACCGGATCGAAGGCCTCGACGCCGGCGCCGACGACTTCATCCCGAAACCGTTCAAGCACCCCGAACTGCTGGCGAGGATCCGCTCCTCACTGCGCCTGAAGAGCGCCACAGATGAGCTCACCGAGCGCAACCGCCAGCTGGTCGAATCACAGTACGAGCTGGTACGAACCGAGAAGATCGCCACCATCGGACTCCTCGCATCGGGAATCGCCCATGAGTTTAACAACATCATGGCCGGAATCTCAGGGTACGCCCAGCTCGCCAAGAAGAACCCCAAGTATATGCCGCAGCTGGTAGAGGTGGCTCTCACCCAGGCCCAGAGGGCGCAGGAGTTGACCGGAAGTCTCTCATCCTACAACCGCAGAGGAGAAGAAAACCCCGCCTGCGATGTCCAGGATGTCATCCACGGCGCTCTCTGCCTCATCAAGAAAGAGGCCGAATCCAATGGCATCGAGATCTCACTCGATATCCAGGAGGTCCCCACCGCCGCCATCGGCTCCGGACAGCTGCAGGAGGTCATCCTGAATCTCCTCATCAATGGAATCCATGCGATTGAGGCCCGGGGGGAAATCACACTGTCCGTAAAAAGATCCGGGCCTGAAAAGATGATAGAGATCACCGTTGGCGATACGGGCTCCGGCATCCCTAAAGAGAACCTGAACAGGATCTTCGACCCCTTCTTCACCACGAAGGGAGCGCTCGGAGGCGGGCGGCAGGAAGGCACCGGGCTCGGACTGTCGGTCTGCTACAACATCATCCAGTCGCGGGGCGGCCGGATCACCGTGGATAGCGCTCCAGGCATGGGCACGACCTTCTCGATCACGTTGCCGGTCTTCGAGCAGGCGGCCGGCGGAGCCGTTCCAGCGGCTTCCGGCGACCCGGCCGCGCTGGAAAACCGTGAGGGGAACCACCGAATCCTGGTCATCGACGATGAAGAGCAGATCAGGGAGATGCTCAGCGACTTCCTCGGAACCGACAATGTCGTCTGCCGATCCACGGGCGAAGAGGCCATCGAGATCTGCCGTACCCGGGACTTCGACTTCATCATCCTCGACATCTGCATGAAAAACTCCAGCGACGGAATCGACACCTTCCGCCAGCTCAAGCAGGTGGCCCCCCGGGCCAGGATCATCCTTTGTACAGGCAATCTGGCGGAGAGCCTCCCCGAAGAGATCCTCGAAAGCTGCCACTCCCACCTGCTCAAGCCATTCAAGCTCGACGACCTCTCGACAATCCTCAACATGGCGGTAGAGGCATGAAACGGAGACCGGGGAAAAGCGCGGTGAATGGTGATGGAAGGCTGCCCCACATTCTCCTGGTCGATGATGAGGCCTTTATCCGGGACGCCCTGGGACTCTACTTTGAGAGCAACGGTTTTGAGGTTTCCGCCGCTGCGAGCGGCGGCGAGGCCCTGAATATATTCGCGCGGCAGGGCGATGACATCGACCTCGTACTGTTGGACCTCGTCATGCCCGGAATGCATGGACTCGAAGTCCTCCGTGAGCTGAAGAGGGTCGACCCGGCCGTCCAGGTCATTATAGCGACCGGCTGCAACAGCATGGACAACGCCTTCGAGGCTCTTCGCCTTGGCGCGATGGACTACATAACCAAGCCCATCCTCGACTTTGAAGAGGACCTGCTGAAAACAGTCAACTCGGTAATGGCCGCTGGCGGCGGCAAGGCACCTCCCGCCTGCGCAGCGCCTGAAGAATCAAAGCCCGAAAGGCCCGACCGAAGAGAGCTGTCCCGGAGCGAGCTCCTCGAAACACTTGCCGGTCTCGCCGGCAGCCGATTGCGATCACAGGAAGGCCAGGAGCTTGCCTGGAAAACCCTTGAGCGGGGTTTCGGAGCGAATGCGGCTCTGGTCAGCCGTAAAATGGACGGCGGCGCCTGGCAATGCCTCCAGAGCTGGGGATCCATCGATATGGAAGCCCCCCGCAGCCTCTGGCGCTCCGACGCACAGGACCGATCGCCGCGGGCGCCGGGCGCGGGCTGGTCCGGCGTGCTGAATATCCCCTTCAACGGAGAGCCGGGTGAAGACCTCGTTCTAATGCTCTTCTACAAAGACCTGTCGCTCCCGGGAAAAGGAAACCAGCCCGTCGAGACCCTCTCAGCCGTATTCAGTCATGTCTACAACAGTCCCCGCCGAGAACGGCAGACGGTCGTCGACAATGCCGTCTCGCACTCCCTGGACGTTGACCTCAGCACCTGAGACTTCCGGGAAACATATTCCTGATCCACAGGCAGGACTTGACGGCCGGGACAACGCTCCCTATAAAAAATGTGCGTTCTGATTCGGTTTGAAGCCGCAAATCGGCCACTTTTACCAGGAAGCCCCCGGGATTCATGCGAGTACCCAGCAATTCAGCCCTGACGCTTTGCGCGGCGCTTCTGGCCTTCGCTCCCGGCGGTCTGCTCAAGTCGCAGCAGGACGAATCATCGGGGCTCTTTCCACCCACCTCGCAGGACTTCCAGGTGCTCTGGCAAGAGCTGCAGGAACGCTCGGCCGAGAAAGATTGGAAGAGTGTTACCGAAGGACTCGAAACCTGGATTGGACTGCTCGACAAGCCCTCCATCAACCTGGTGGTATCAAACGATGCGGGTGTCTCGCTGGGTGTCAGAAAGGCCCTTGAACGTTTCAGGCACCTCCTTCCGACGCAATGGCGGCAGCGGCTGGGGAAACGCGTTGACGCCGCCCTGAAGGGACTCTGGAGCCTCTATTCGGAGGACACCGAGGAGATTCTAACAGATCGTTCCCGTGCATTGCTGCGACACCGGATCCTGAGAGATTTCCCCGAATCGAAGACCGCGGACGTGGTCCTGCGGGAAGAGATCGGCTACAGAATACTTCAGGGAGACTGGCCTGCCGCAAGCCGCTGGAGCAGGCGCCTGCTCCGGCCTGGAGCGGGAGGAATCACAGGGCTCTCTCCACAGGAAAAAGCCAGGGGCCTCATATCAGCCCTGCAGGCGGACCTGGCGCTCGCTGATGCAACCGCCTTCTCCCGCCACCAGGAACAGCTGAAGGAAATCCTGGCCGCGAACCCCGCCGAAGCTCGAGCCCCGCAGCTCGAAACCGCCATTGCCGGCCTGCTGAAAATATCCCCCGCATCCATCGGACAGCCCTCCCGCACGCCCGGCCCGACCCTCAGTCCATTCCTCGATCCGGTCTCCTACAGCCGCGGTATTCGCTCTCCACAGGAGAGCTTCAGGCCTGGTGGGGTCCTGTGGCGGCAACAGTCAAGCGAAGAGGACTTCCAACGGTTCGTAGGCGAGCGAAGAACGGCCCGAGATGGAGCTGACCAGGGTGGAATCGATATCCCGATCCCCTACCATCCGACCCTCGCATCCGGAATGGCTCTGCTGCAACATGAACGGCAGCTGACCGCCTTAGACCTCTCCTCAGGAAAACCTCGCTGGCAGGCGGCGCTGGGGCCGCGGACTACTGGCTACCTCCAGCCGGGCGCGCCCGTAAGCAACCGGGAGACCTGCTTTGCCGTTCATGGAAACACCCTCCAGGCCCTGGCTCTCGAAACGGGAGAGCTCGTATGGAGACGCGAATTCATCTACGAACCTGAGACGCAGGAGCTCACCCTGTCGACAGGCGCTCTTCGAGAAGCCGGAGGTGACGACAAGAAGGCGGCCCGGGGCATAGCTCCCGCCGCGGGTACGCCCCATCGAGGCGGACTCATCCTCCCGATCAACGTCAGGGCTGAAAAACAGATCCTCTGCTACCTGGTGCGGATGGATGGAGAAGGCGAGCTGCTGTGGAAAACCTACCTCGGAAGCAAAGATAACGCTGACTTCCTGGGACTGGGATCAACCCCCTCGCCTCCCCTGGTCATCGAACAAAACGTTCTCTACCTGGCCAACCATGGATTTATCTCCAGCGTAGACGCTGAGGACGGAACGATCGCCTGGATTAAGGAATACGACACTCTCTCCCCCAGCGGTCTCAAGGAGTCGATTCGAGATGAGAACCGCTGGCATCCGAACGCTCTCATCCCGGCCGGAAACGGCGATGTCATCGCGGCGCCGCAGGACTCCACCCGGCTCCTTTCAATTCGCGCCTCCGATGGAACGACCATCTGGAGCTGTTCGCGGGAAGAACACTCAAGCCTCATCGGCCGAAACCATACCGCCTGTTTTCTCGCAGGATCCAGGGTCAGCGCTGTCGGGCTTTCGGATGCCGTTCGTGGAAAGACCCTCTGGAGCTTCGAGCTTGACCCGAGCACCCACCCCCAGGGACGAGGCCTCCTTGTCGGCGGCAGGATTCTGCTGAGCAGCAGACGCTCGCTGCTGCAGCTCTCAGCTCTCGACGGAAAACTGCTATCACGCGATCTCTGGGATTTCCCCGAGGCCGGCGGAAATATGCTGCTGGCTGAAAATCGCCTCGTGGTGATCCACCCCGGGGGATTCGTAGCCTACAGCGACCTGCGGAGCGATCTTGATCGGCTCGAGAAAAAAGAGAAGAGAGACTCCCGCGACCTGCTGGAACTCGCCCGGCTGAGGTTACGGTCAGGCGACCTGGAGGCGGGAATCGACACCCTGAAATCCTGGACAGCGACGAAGCCCAGTCCGCCTCCGGCCAATTCCGAGCTCGACAGGATCCAGCTGGCCACCGCCGAGACCTTGGAACAGCTGGCTCGAGAAGCCGAGCCCGGCCGGGCTGAAGAGCTCCTGAAGATTCGTACTCGAGTTGAAAACAATCCGGCGCGAAAGGTCAGCGCGAATATCGGCCTTGGCCTCTTCCTCAAAAAAAATGGAAAATCAAAGGGCTCCCTCGCCGCCTTCCACGATGCGCTCAGCTTCGATGTCGAGCGCCCCGCAACGGATAAATCCCGTCTGCCCGGTATACCCGGAAACAAGTCTGTTTACAGGGTCGATGGTTTCCTTCAGATACCTGCGGAAGAATTCATCCGGTCTGAAATCCGTTCCCTGCGAAAATCGGTTCCGAAACCCGGGGAGGTCTTCCAGGAAACCGAATCGAAGGCCGCCGTCCAGCTCAGAGCAGCCAGGAAATCCGGGGAGATCTATGGCCTCCAGGAGACCATCCGTCTCTATCCCTTCACCGAGGCCGCCGCGGCAGCCTACAAGAAGCTGGCCATCTCGTATCTGGACCGGGGCAACTCGATCCGGGCAGCCAGGACACTTCTGGGCTACGTGGATGACTACCCTCTGCGATTTGACACAGTCCGGACAGCCTTGCGCGCCGCCCAGATGTTTTACGGGGCCGGCAAGCGGGCGAAGACCCGCGCGCTCTACGAGGAGCTGTTGGCGACGCATCCCGACAAGCGGGTGGAGCCGATTCCCGGCATGGATGCCTCCGATACTGTAGGGTCCTACATCCGTCGGCGTCTTGCTGACCCCGGCCTGGTTGAGCTCAGGCCAGGCGACAACCAGCTGCTGCACACGCCGCTGAGGATGACCTGGCGCTCCCCCGCCGACCTGCTTTCGCCTGAAAAGATCTTCCTGGAGCCGGAAGGCGAACGCCCGGAAAGCTGCAAGAACAGCTTCTTCACCCAGGCCAGCGAGATCCTTGAATGCAGAGACGTCAGCACAGGGATACCCTCCTGGACCATCAACCTGTCCATGATCCCCGGGTACATCATCGACCCCATCCAGTACAGGAATTTTCGCTTTGCCAGGAGCGGCGACAAGGAACTCCGGGGCGTCTTCGCCGGCAAGCTGCTGATCCTTCATGACCATCGCAACCTCTTCGCCGTGGACCACCAGCAAGGCAAGGTCCGCTGGTCCATTCCACTCGGAGGGAACACGAAGAAGCTGCCGCGCGCTGAGCAGCCTGTCTTCAGGCAGCTCAGCGAGAGAATCAGGGGTTGCCTGGTTACAGCCGACAGGGTCTACGTAAGCAGCAGCCACCGGCAGCTCTATTGCTTCGGCCATGACGGAGCTGAGCTCTGGAGGAAGGAGCTGAAATTCGACCCGGCCCAGGCCAGGCCCGCGCTCGCCGGCGGTGAGGTCTTCGTGCTCAACCAGCGCGACCTCGGCTACGGCGCCCTTGCGGCAAAAGACGGCGCCCGGAGAAAGAGCTTCCAGCTGCCCCTGGCCTACGACAGCTCCAGGAGGGTTGGTGATCCCGTCCAGCTTGGCAATGGACTCTGCCTCCTTCCTCTCACCAGCGCCGTGCTCCTGCTCGACCTGGCCCACAGGACGGTGCTATGGGGCTTTGAGCCCTCAGAAGGAACCATCGAGCAGATCGCCCACTCCGCAGAGGCGCCCGATGAGGTGATCGCCGTGCTGGCGAGGGATGGGGGGACGCCCGCACTGGCCGGACTCTCCATCGAAAACGGAAGGCGCGAATGGATCTATGAAAAATTCGGCAAGGAGCCCTCTTACTTTTCCATCTTCCGCGATGGACGCCAGCTCTTCGTCATTCACGGCAGCGACAGGCTGAAGCTCCTGGCGCTGGAGGTCCGCCGCATCCCGGGGACTCGGGGCATGAACGTCTCCTCCCTCTGGCCCCAGAAGGAGATCCACCTCGGGACCTACCTTGGCCGAATGCGAAGCCGGCACCTTCACATCCTGGAGAACGCGATCATCTTTCCCGACCCCGGCCAGACGATCTCCATCTACGACAGGGTGAAGGGAACGCTCCTGCGAGCTGTCGAACCCAACCCGCTCAGCAGCTTCCTGACCGAGAAGAGATCCTATCGCAGCGCCGTGGCGTCCGGCCACCTCGTGCTCCTGACCGACGGAGGAGGCTGCGGGATGACCGGCGCCGCTTTCCCGGACCAGCCCAACGCCGCCAGGAAGCGAATGGGACTGCTCAGCGTATATCTCAAAGACCGTACGGAACCGAAAGCTGTTATCGACCTTGCCCTGGCGTACTTCCAGGCGGGCGACTATCCTTCGGCAGTAACCCTGCTCGACCGGACGCTGAAATCCGAGGCTCTCCTCAGCTCGGACAACACGAAGGGCCGTGAGGACATCGCCTACCTTCTCGAGGGAATCAAGCAGGAGGCCATGAAGCATACCCAGCCGCGGGAGATCACCGCTCGCCGGCTCCAGCTGCCTCCTGTCATCGATGGCCGGCTGGAGGACTCCTGGAGCTACGCCCACAGGGTACTGCTGACCGCGCCCCGCAACCTCAACCTGATCCCGGCCCCCGGACTCAACCGCCAGTGGGAAGGGGAAGAGGATCTGTCGGCCATCCTCTACACCGGCTGGGATGAATCGTACTTCTATTTCGCCCTGGACGTCGAAGATGACATCCTCAGGGCCTACGATCGAGAGGCGGAGAACTGGAAAGGCGACTGTCTCCTGATCGGCCTCGACCCTGACGGGGATGGAGGGTACCGCCAGGGCAGCGATGACCAGCTGATGACGCTCGGCCTGACCATCCCCAAGCGCCGCAAGGAGGCCAAGGAACAGGAGCGCGCGGAAGGCGAGCAGGAAGGAGGGCTCGACGAAGAGAACGAAGAAGAAGAAGACAATGAGCCCCAGGGGCTCTTTTCCGTCAAGAAGAAGCCCGACTCGAGCGGAGCTATCTACGAGGTGGCTCTTCCCTGGACCTCCTTCCCCCTGTTCAAGAACGGCTCCCCCCCGCCCGTCGGATTCAATTTCGGACTCAGTCTCCTGCTGACGGACGACGACACCGGACGCGGAGCGACAAAAACCCTGAGCATCAATCCATGCCATCTCATTCCGCGCAAGCAGCGCAACGTATGGATCTGGAGATTCATGATCCCGGAGTTCTTCCCGCGGGTCAAATTGCGCTGAAAAGCGCGGCCCTGAGATTAAATCCGGGCAAAAAAAAGAGCCCCCGCGACCTATGTCGCAAGGGCTCTGAAAACTGGCGAGGACGAAGGGACTCGAACCCTCAACCACCGGATCGACAGTCCGGTACTCTAACCAAATTGAGCTACGTCCCCACAAGTTTCACAGTCAGATTCTTTAACTTGTTGGCGCCTGCTTGTCAAACCGTAATTCCAGTCTCAAGCAGACTGCATTTTACTACACGATCCACCGAGAGAGACCTCCTAAACCTCGACAATCAGAAACGCTCTGCGAGACGGTACCTCTGGCTGTCCCAGTCGAAGTCCTTATTCAGATATTTCTTGAGTGTTCCGGCTACCCGCTGATTCAACTCCTCCATCTCGAGGTCGGTATCATAGCCGGCGATCACCACCCTGCTGGCGATCTCAGAGGCCTTGAGGGGAGTCGAAGATTTCCCCAGGATATCGGTGATATAGTCTTTAAGCCTGGTCTTCTTCTTGGGAAGGATCTCCCGCACCCCGTTCTCCCGAAGAGCCTCATCGCTGAGACGATATTTCTTTCTCTCCTTGACGAAAATATCGTAACGCTGCAGTGCCTGGAAAACGGTGTTGTAGAAAGATCTAGGATTGGTCGAGCTGGACATATAGCCGACTCCCGGCAGCTCTCGCTGAATCTCGGAAGCGGAGAGCGGCCCTCGGGCCTGCAGGAGGACCTGGGCGATATAATCCTTCAGGTTATTCTTTCGCTTGCCGGCCAGGAAGCTAGGGGCCGCTCCTTCCTCGGCAACTCCTCGCGCAGAGATGGAGGCGTTGAAGGATTCCTCCATCTGGGGAGCTCCCTGCCTGGGCTTCACGCCCCCAGCAGAATCAGATCGCTCGATGAGCTCAATCTGGTCATCGATTCGCCGAATCTCCAGGCGCAGACGGTCGCGCTCCTTCATGAGCTCAGCGATCGTGTCGTTTCCCTTCTTCCGCTGGAGGAGCTCTTCCAGTTCTCTGACTGTCAGTTCCTCGACCTTCTTTTCGTTAACTCTTGATAACATATCCTCTTTACTTCTTTAGCTAATCCTGACGTGATTCCACCTGGACAGAAGCCTTCTTCCGTCCTCATTACCACCGCGTAAGGCCAGAGCCTGCCAAATTCTTTCAGGTCAACGCCCTTTCGCAGACACTACTCCACGCAACCTCCCAGCAATCACTCTTCATTCATTTTCCGGCAAAGCAGGCAAGGCAGCCGCCGAGAAGCCAACCCGCTTACTCAGCTATCAACTGCTCCGGGGCCCACCTGCTTGCTTTCCTGGCAGGTACTGCCAGCAAAGCAAACCACAGCTATCTCCTGAGAGGGAAACCCTTCCATCTCCCCAACAGTCCGCGAATGCGGAAACTGCGTGCTTTTCCCGATCTGCTTGTGAAGCAGTATATTCAGGAGCCTTTTTTTTCTCAAAACATTTATGCAACATAACCTTACCAGAACACCGATGGACGATGACTCCCCGGCAAGGTGACTATAACAGCGCTCCCGTGGCCGACTCGGACGGCTGCCCAGCGCCCGACCGAACCGGAGAAACCGCTGAAAACCCGGTCTCTCACCCCTCCCGACCGCCTCGACCAAATAAAATACGACAAGATGCTTGCAGGAATTACGGGTCCGGAGTTTTCTTCTCGGAGCGGATCGTCACAGCCTGCACGATTGAGAACCATGTCAGTACCTGATTTCATCGACAAAACCAGCGCCGGCTTCAGCCTCATCGATGTGCCTGCGACAGTCAGAGCGACTGCCATCGAAAACCTCGAAAGCTGGCTCCTGGATGGCAGATTTGCGGATTCCCTTCCCCAACTGGATCACCTGCTGCAGACGGGATCATACGACCAGCTCTTTGATGCGTTCTTCCAACATCTCCCCTTCGGCACCAGCGGCCGGCGGGGTCCCGTCGGCTTCGGATCGAACAGGTTCAACCCGTTCACCCTCGGCACCTCCATCCAGGGCCACTGCGACTTCCTCAAGCTCCGCCAGGACGCCGCCCCGCCCTCCGTGGTCATCGCCTACGACGTAAGAGTCTTCAACGATCTGCGGAAAGTCTACAAGCCGGGCATCGATAATCCCTTGCTCGGGATGCTATCGAAAAATTTCGCCAGGATCGCAGCCAGGATCTACGCGGCCAACGGAATCAAGGCCTGGTTCCCACCAGGCGGAGAAGACGGGTACGTAACGACACCGGAGCTCTCCTTTGCCATCAGGTCACTGGAGGCCCAGGGCGGCCTCAACATCAGCGCATCCCACAACCATCCGGATGACAACGGGGCCAAGATCTACAACGCGGCCGGAGCCCAGGAGGTCCCTCCCCTGGACCAGGAGCTGGCGGAGATCGTAGAAAACACGACCGAGAGCTCCAGCATCCCCTGGAAGGCCGCGGTCCGGGATGGGCTGGTGGAGACCATCCCCCCGGAGATCCACGAGCGGTACATCCAGGCAAACCTCCAGGCTTCCATTGACCCATCTTCGCGCTCCGCCAGGGTGGCCTTCACCCCGCTGCATGGGACCGGGAGCAGTTCGGTAGAGCGGGTGCTGGACCAGGCCGGCTTCGAGGTCAGCTGCCTCCCTGAACAGGCTGCTCCGGATGGCGCCTTCCCCACGGTTCCGTTCCGTACGGCGAACCCGGAGGTGCCTGAATCGATGGAGCTCGTTACCGGCTTCGCCAGGGATGGCGAGCTTGACCTCGCGCTGGCCACCGACCCGGATGCGGACCGCCTTGGAGTCACGGCTCCCGACGCTGAAAACCGCTGGAGCTTCCTAGATGGAAACCAGATCGGCCTCCTCCTGGCCGCCTACCTGCTGGACTCCTGTCCAGACGAAGATATCCACAGGAAATTCTGCGTCTCCACCACGGTTACGAGTTCGCTGCTGGACAGGCTGGTTCGCCAGCGCGGAGCGCAATCGGTAGCCAATCTCCCAACCGGCTTTAAATACATCTGCAAGGTACTCGCGGCCATTGAATCCCGGGGACACTATCTCGACAAGATCAAGGGGACGCTGGACGACTTCCTGCTCGGAACGGAAGAATCGCATGGCTATCTCGTCACGAACGACATCCGCGACAAGGACGCTGCCGGCGCGTCCCTACTGCTCGCCGAGCTCTCATCTACGCTCAAGGACCGCGGCAGCAACCTGCTCGCCTACCTTGACGAGCTCTACCTGGAGTTTGGCTACACATCGACGCAACACGTCTCGACCGTAATGCTCGGAGCCGGGGGGCACCTCAACATCCGGGCTGCGCAGAAGAGCCTCAGGAAGAGACCTCCCGGACAGATCAACGATACAACCGTAGAAGACCTGGTTGATTACAGAGACGAGGAGGGGGCGTTCGGCCCGATTCTCTGCGATTCCGACCGCGCCGCCAGAAACATTCTCGAATTCAGACTCGCCGATGGAGCCCGCCTCATCGCCCGGCCCAGCGGAACCGAGCCGAAGCATAAGATCTACGCAGAGGTCTCAGCGCCTCCCATCGGAACTGGAGGATCACTTGCAGACCTCCACTCCTGCAAAGCCGAGACGGACTCCCTTGCCAGAGAGCTCGCTCTCGGCCTCTGCGTCGAATGGCTCGACCGAATCGGAATCAGCGTTCCACGCTGGGCGCTGGAGATATCCGATCTCGTTCCGCTGGAATGGAAACGGGACTTTTCGCAGGAGGTGCTGCCGAAGCTGGTCTCTGAACTCACTGCTGGAAAGTCGGCTGGTGAAGTGGAAGAATGGGTAGATCAATGTTTGGAAAAATATGGAGCGGATGGAAGACTGCTGGTCAGAGATGCCGTTTCGGCGTATTGCAGGCAGGTCCCTCCCGATCCATCTGTACGAAAAAAACTCGAGCGGCTCTTTGCCATCGAGCCCAGCGACCCTGCCGAGCAGAAAGATTAAAATGAAAACAACGATAAGTGGATGGCTTGGAATGGCTGTGACGACGATTCTTCTTGCCAGCTGCGGAAGCAACCCTGGGCCGAAACCAGCAGCAGCCCCGGCAACAGAGAGGACCGAGGTCCTCTCAGCGTGGATCAAGGTCTACGAGACCGTCATCGAGGAAAGTGACGTCAAACGAACCGCCACCGGATTTGTAGAACACCGCAGGCTCGAAGGCGAGAACGAGGGGAGCTACTTTGTCTACAGCATCAAGAACATGAAGACCCCCGTAGGTTTCTTCCTGCCCAGCGGCGAGACCTACCGCTACGTAACCGAGGTTAACTCCAAGAAGGTCGTCTCAAAAAGTCTGGGACCGCTGGAGCCGGAGGCCGCGGTCAAGATACTTCTTCGCATCAAGGCGAATGTCGAGTTCGACAAGAAGCTCGAGCTATAGTCCTCGCCGGCTGAACCCTTGCACGATCTCTTGCGGTGGCTACTGATTCGCCCTAAGATTTCTGTATGGAAAGAAGAGAAAGAGAGCCTGGAGCCATTGCCCTGCCTTCCCGGCGGAAACCCCAGGCCGACAGAGAGGCGAACGCCGAGGAGAAAATCCGCTCCCTGCTCTGGCGCTACCAGCCGGAGTTCGTCCTCGCCGGCAATCTCGATATCATCTTCACCAGGAGTTCGAATACCCCCGTCTCCCTGAGCCAGCAGCAGGATTCGGGAACACTGAGACTCCATGTCCTCTTCAGCATGGCGCCCGATTCAATCCTCGAAGACGTTATTCGCTTCTGCTTTGCCCGCAGGAACCAGGTCGAGACAAAAAATCTGAGAGCCCGGATCCTTGATTACGTTGGCGAGAACCGGCACCAGACCATAGCGACAATGTCCGAGCCCGGGCCCTGCTCCCCCAAGGGAAAGATCTACGACCTGGAAAAGACCCTGCGAAGAGTGATCAGCAAATATGTTCCCGAACGTCGACTGATCAGCAGCCGACCTGCTATCGGCTGGTCCAAGCGCCCGACAATCAAGCTCATGGGGAAATGGATCGAGACTTCTCCGGGAGAACGAAACGTCATCATCATCAACAGGCTCCTGGATGATGAACGCGTACCGGCCTACTACCTGGAATACAACGTCTACCACGAGCTTCTCCATGATCTCTTTTCCATCCACCGCTCACAGGGACGCTGGATCAGGCATCCGGCCGAATTACAGGCCAGGGAAAAGACCTACCCCCTCTACACCAGGGCGAGGGAATGGGAAATCAACGAGCTCCAGTCTCTGACCAGGGCTGAAAATGCAATCCGATAGACTATCGAAAATCTTCCACCCCGGCTTTCTGCTGGTCTTTCTTCTCACGGCGCCTGTCCGCGCGGAGCCAGTGGAGGCGGAGAAGATCGACGCCATCCGAATAGAGCAGGTTACGAGCGGACTTCCCGGGGGGAAATCTGGAAAGACTCTCTCCGTTCGCCAGGTTCTCTGGATCGATGGGGAGAGCCGGCGCCTGCGCCTGGAGCAATACACTCCGGAAAAAGACAATGTGCTGGACACCGTCTTCCTATTGCACTGCGGAAAAGAAAAAGAGACCTCCATCTTCACCCTCCCCGGCGGTGGAAAGAAATACCGTGAACACAGTGGAGACCTGAACGAGAACCAGCGGAATCGAAGGATTCACGAGCTGGAACAATTGCGCATCCTGCGCGCCTACTCCGCGAGAGAGCGTAAGCTTGCGATGAAAAAACTCGGCCTCCGTGAAGGTGGAAAGAGGGACGTCAAGCTGGAGTGGAAGGAGGCGGCCGACCACCTCGGTTTTTCCTGCAGGCGCCTCACCGTTATCGAAAATGGTACCGTCATTATCGATGCAGTGCTCACCTCCACCCTCCCTGGAAAGCTGGCAGAGACTTCGGGCAGCTATTTCGAGATGTATCGCCGACTTGGAGTCTTCTCTGAAGAGGTGCTCGACAAGATCCGCGGAATCCAGGGCATCCCACTGAAAGCTGAGCTGACCGTCATTACCGATCTTCCCCGCTATACCATCTCTGTGAATACACGCCAGCTGAAGAGCGAAAAGACACCCACTGCTCTCTTCGAATTACCCGGGGGCGCCGAGAAGATTGTCGATGTCCCCACCTTCTCAACCTGTCCCATCTGCGGAACCCGGGGGGAAACCGAAAAAATGGGCCGGGTGTTCACCGAGAACGGCGTGGTCTACGTCGACTCAGAACGCTGCGCCAGGAAGCTTCAGAAAGAGCTGAAGGGACCAGGGACCAGCTCCGGGGCCAGGCGTCCTTGACGGCCCCTCGGCCGAACGAGACATCACTCCGTACCGGCGAGCTGCCTCAATCTTTCGACACCTTTTCCCAGGCAGGTGAGGAGCTCCGGCAACTGGGAGATCGAGTTCGAGTGTCCAAGAGAGAACCTGATCGCGCCGCGAATCAGGGCGGGCTCCAGCCCCATCGCCTCCAGTACATGTGAGCCCTTTCCGCTACCGGAGTGACAGGCGCTGGCCGTGGAAACAGCCACATCCATCTCATCAAGAAGCTTCGCAAGTGAGCTCCCTTCAACGCCGCCAAAGGAGATGTTCAGGATGTTCGGCAAGGTGTCCTCCAGCGGAGTGTTGCGGGTGACTTCGCTGAACCTTGAAGAGATCTCGCCTGCCAATGCATCACGCAATTCCCGGAGTCGCTGAGCCTCCCGGGACTGCAGCTCGACCGCCAGCTTCACTGCGTGGGCAAAACCCGCGGCGAGGGAAACATTCTCGGTTCCGGATCGGAGCCCATTCTCCTGCCCACCTCCCCTGGTCAGCGGAAAGAGGGGGACTCCCCGGCGCACGAGCAGGGCTCCGACTCCCTTGGGACCATAGATTTTGTGGGCCGTGAGCGAGACAAGGTCTGGCTTAAATGAATCCAGCCGCAAGGGTATCTTCCCTACCGCCTGGACCGCGTCAGTGTGAAACAATCCCCCCGCTTCGCGAACAAGGGAGCAGATCCTCTCCACCGGCTGCAGGGTGCCGGTCTCATTATTCGCCATCATGACGGAGACCAGGGTCGTCTTGCCGAGCTCAAGCGAAGAGAGCTCTCTCTCTCCTATCCTGCCATCGGAATCAACCGGGATGGTGGAGAAGCTGCCTCCGAGCCTCTCCACGAGATCCGCGCTGCCGAGAACCGCGGGATGTTCGGTCAAACCCGCAAGAACCCGGGTGATGCCTGTCCTGCCGGGGAGAATAGCCCCGGCGACCGCAAGGTTGTCGGCCTCCGTACCGCCTGAAGTGAAGACAAGATCGTATGAGGCAGCCCCCAGGACCTCCAGGATGCTCTCCCTGGAGGCCTCCAGCTCCTCCCTGGCCTTGCGCCCGGCTCGATGAGAAGAGCTCGGATTGCCTGAATTCTCGCGGTAGCAGGCATCCATTACGGCGAGCACAGCCGGGTCCACCTCCGTGGTGGCGGCATGATCAAGGTAGATTCCGTCCGAGCTTCCCAGGTTATCCATGCGGCCATTGTAACCGCTCGTACCTGCGGCGAGCCACGAAAGGTCAAGGCCGAAAGGAAGGGTCACGGCCGACCCGGCCCCACGACAGGGCGGGGTCCGGACGCCGCTCAGGGAGCGATCACCACCGTCGTTCTCCGCGGCACCAGGTCGAACACCATCTCGACATCTTCCTTCAGCATCCGGATACAGCCGGCCGAAGATTCGCGGCCGATGGAATCGGAATCCACCGTCCCGTGGATTCCGATTCCGGAGATCTTCTCCGTATCTCGAAATCCGAGCCAACGCGAACCGAGGACATTGCGAGGATCTCCAGGACTGATAGGCTCAGAGCCGGGGCGGAACCAGGTGGGGTTCTTCTGGCGAACCGCGATGCTGAACTGGCCCACGGGCGTTGTATTGTCCCTTCCCAGGCCGACACGCGCCTGGTAGAGCAGTCTGTCATCCAGTGTGACCCAGAGAAGGAAGTCGCTCTTATCTACGAAGATCTTGACCTTGCCGCCGAGAATCCGCAGGCGGCTGCGCGGCTGAATCACCTCAGACTTCAGGCCGCTCAGGCGCGTAATGGCATCCGATGTGGTCTGGTACTGCTTGGCAATGCGGGTGAGATTATCGCCGGGCTGAACATTGTACCGTTCAACCAGCGGCGACATCCGGAGAGAGAAGACATTCTTCTTCAGCATCGGATTGAGGATATCATAGACCCGTGTTCGAAGGATCTCATTCGTAGCCAGCCGGTGAGCCTGGGAAAGTTCCGTCCATCCCTCCAGCAACAAGGACTCCTTGCCCTGCAGGAGGATCGAGTTACCCCTGCTGAACTGGCTCTCAAAGGCCTTGTCGCCCTCTCCTCGGTCGACGAGATAGCTGATGTATTTCTCGCGCCAGAGGGCGACATCATCGGCCGCGAGCAATTTCATGACCTGGGTCGAGAGATTGATGTCTTTGCGCTGGTTGGCCTTGGCGAAGGCTGCCCTGTAGAGCCGCAATCCCTGGCTCTCCTCTCCCCTGGCGAAAAAGCGATCCGCCTCAGCGAGGAACCCCTGGATCTCGGCATCGGGGACAGGAGAGACCTTTTGCCTGGGAGCTACAGGCCTTGGCAACGCGGCTCCCCTGCGCAGGAAGATCGGCTTCCTGGGAATGGGCAGAGACGCCGGCGCGGCCTTTGGTGCCGGGTTGAGAGTGGTGAGCTTCTGAGTGCCCGCCGCCTGCTCCGCCGGATCTCCCTGCGGAGCGAGAGACAACCCATCCCTCTGCAGAAATTGAATTCCCGCAACCGCGACTCCAGCGCCCACCACAGCCGCCAGCAACATACCCATCCAAGCTTTCACAATGAACCTCCTCTGTATTCCGCCCCAGGTCTCAAAAGACCCTGCCTGCGGAACTGGTTGTGATTCTCTCCTTCTTCACGGGAATGGCTCCCGGAAAATGCATCTCTTCTTCTCTCAGGCTCTATCCAATGACGAATGTCTTCTCTTCTTCACAGCTACAGGCGGCCTGACTCCTGAACTTGGCGCGAATTTTAGCATGGAGAAACACGAAACAAAGACATAAATCTTTATCGAGCGCTCAGCTGAAGCGACAGAAACCGCGTCATCAAGCACCTGTCCGGCGGATCCGGTCACGGCCACCGACAAAGTGAAAACGCCCCGGAAAAGGGATCCATCAGGCGCTGCGGGCCGTCTCGACGAGGCCGTCGAAAACCACCGGGTCCCTGACAGCGAGGTCGGCAAGCACCTTGCGGTTCAGATCGACCTCGGCACGCTTGAGTCCGTAGATGAACTCACTGTAGCGCATTCCACGCGCCCTGCAGGCGGCGTTAATCCTGACGATCCAGAGTCGCCGCCAATCGCCTTTTTTCTTTCGGCGATGACGGGTAGCGTAAGCTTCAGCCCTTGTGCGAGCCTCCTTGGCCGTACGCAGGAGCTTTCCACGGCCTCCACGAAAGCCTTTCACTCTACGGAAGAGCTTGTTCTTCTTGCGCAGCCGGGCTACCCCAAATCTGGCTCGTGGCATATCTCAGTACTCCTGCATTCAAACTCTCGACCGGAAAACTAATCCTGGCAGAGAAGCTTACGAATTCTCTTGGCGTCTTCAGGCGCGCACATCACACCATTTCTAAGGTTGCGAAGGCGCTTGGTGGTCTTGCATTCGAGGAGGTGACGTCTTCCGGCCTTCCAACGTTTCACCTTGCCCTTGCCGGTTATCTTGAAGCGCTTGGCGGCGCCCCGATGTGTTTTCTGCTTAGGCATTTGTCGTCCTCTCTGGCGGGATGCCCCGTGGGCATTCCGTAAATATCACGTCATCGAATAATCTTCTCTCCGCTGCTCACAATCAGGCGGCCCGGTATACGAACCGACTCCCTGTGAATACAGCGGAAGTGGGAGATTCTACC
>CAUZHA010000006.1:0-73531 GCA_963579555.1 Planctomycetes bacterium UBA1146 | reverse complement strand
AGAAGAAAGGTTTTCACGGCTATGTCGTGTAAGAAGCTGAACTCTTGGGGGCCTAAGGTTCCGGTGGCTGTAAGAAGCCTGTTCATCACCGCACTGCTACTTGCTCCTCTCTCCGGCGCGATCGCCCAGGATGAGGCTGGCTCGGATGGCCTGTTGAAGCAGGGCTTCTCCAAGTTCCAGGAAGGCGACATCGATGCCGCCATTTCTGAATTCGAAAAAGCTTTCGCGGAGAATCCTACCAATGACCAGGTCGCCGATTTTGTCGAGCAGGCCTCGGTTGCCAAGATCTATCGCATGGTCCGCAGCGAGAACCCCCGCGTGTCGGGTATCGGAGTCGAGCTTCTGAGGATCTCCACCCTGGTGATCTCTCAGCGCGGCGAGGACAGCGAGGTCCTCAAGACCGCGGTCGACACGGTCCTGCAGAGTGAGAATGAACAGCAGCTCAGGTACAAGATCCAGTACGCCTACCAGCTTGGCCGCAACCTCGTACCCCTCCTGATTCCCTATCTTGGTGATGGAGAGATCGCAGTGCGCGCCCTGGTGATGAACTGGATCGCTCGCATCGGTATGGATGCACTGCCTCCGCTGGTGGCTGCCTGGAGGCATCCGGATGGAAGAGTTCGAACCAATGTCGCCGCTCTGCTGGGCGCCAGGTCGCTGAGACACCCCTATTCACTCGGGTATCTCAAAGCCTTGGTCGAGACCGATGAGCTCAAGGAAGTTCGCGACGAGGCCTCCTCCTCGCTGAACGCCATACTCGCGGACCTCGATGGATCCGGAACGATTGATGATGCCAAGGCCTATTTCCTCCAGACCGCACGAGATTTCTATCTCAAGCCCTACCGCAATCCTTTCGACAACCGGAAGTATTCGCCCATGGTCTATGAGCTTGTGGGTTCCCAGGTTGTCGGGACCAAGCTCGTCGGTTTCCAGGTGAGTGAGCAGATGGCCTCGCAGTGCCTTCTTGAGTCGATCAAGCTTGATCCAAACTATACGGCCGCCCGCGTTCTCAATCTCTGTAACGATGCGGCCAGGATTGTCGAATACGATGAGAATGCCGGCTGGTATTCCGCCCAGGAGGGCTTTGAAGATATCAAGGCTGTCCTCTCGGGCCAGCAGTCTTATACCGACCAGGTGGAGAGAAACCGTCTGCTCTCCTCCCCTGCGCCCGTTCTCTATGCCGCGATCAGGCAGGCGGCCCTTGATGGCCGTGGCGAGGTCGCCCGCAAGTTGATTCGTTCCGCCCACACGATCGGCTTCCGCGAGGAAGTTCCGGCTGCCCTGGTTGAGGCCCTCGAGGACGAGAACTCTCGCCTTGTACGGATCGCCGCCGCGATCACCCTGGCCTATTGGAACCCCGAATCCAGCTTCGACGCCGGCGAGCAGGTGATCTCGATTCTTTCGAACGCGGTCGTCCAGAGCGGTATCAGGACCGTGGTCAAGGGCATGGGCAACAAGCCCCTGGCCAATCGATTCGATGCGCTTCTGCGCAGCAAGCTCAATATGGAGAGCTATCTTCACGAGACAAATGTTGAAGAGCTTCTTCACACTCTCAGGAAGTCTCCCCCGGATCTCGTTCTCGTTGATGAGGAGATCGGCTACGCCACCGTTGAGCGAGCCACCTCTCCTATCAACACGATCGTCAACGAGCTGCGGAAAGACTACAGAACCGTCGATGTGCCGGTGGTCGTGGTCGTCGAGCCCGGCCGAGAGGAGAAGGCCAAGGAGGCCTATGAGAGCGACGAGCGGAAGGTCTGGGTCGTCGTTTCCAACATTGGAGCCGTCGCGCTTCAGAAGGGGGTTGTTGAGCCGATCTTCGAAGGCAAAGATGATTCCAAGACCCTCGCGACGCGACTCGCTTCAGAATCCGCCCAGGCGCTTTCGTACCTCTCTTCGGTACGTACGGATATGCCCGTCGCCCAGGCCTCCAACGCGCTTGGCCAGGTTCTCACCAATAGGCCTGACAGCGTCAGGATACCCTGCCTGGAAGCCCTCGGTAACATGAGAGTGACTGGGCTCCTGGCCCAGGTTGGCCAGGTCTTTGCTAACCTGGACAATTCAGCGGCGGTTCGCAAGGCGGCCATGCTTGCCATAGGCAAGGCGCTCTCCGCTTCTCAGAAAGCCACCGACGATGTGTTGCTGATCATCAAGGAGGGTTGCGCTGAGAACGATTCGGCCATTCGCCAGGCTGCCTGGATCGCCTTTGGGCGTTCGGGCGCGAGCGCGGAGGACCATCTCGCGTTGATCCAGAGCAAGGCCGCCGCTGGCGGAGAAGCCGAAGAGGCAGAGGAAGCCGAGGCGACTGAAGCGGAAGCTGAAGAAGATGCTCCCGCTGAGGACCCCGGCAGCGACGACCTCGACCTCGATGGCGATATTTGATTAAGCCTTGGCTCTCAAGACGTCCTGTCCCTGTTGCGGTAAGCCGTTCTCTGCTCCCGAGGATTACGCGGGCAAGAAGGTAAATTGTCCCAAGTGTGATCATCGTTTCGTCCTGAAGACGCGGGAGCAGGCTCTCCGGGAGGCCGCTGATCTCGAGGCTGAGAAGCTGCAGCAGCTGGAGGATCACCGGAGGATCGAGCTGATCGAGCGCGAGGAGCGTAAGCACCGTGATCGCCGCGCGTCGATGCCGTACTACGAGAAGTTCCAGACAGGAACCAGGCCCGTGCGTAATTACGATCCGCGTTCCGGTCCCGGGTTTCTGAATCTCAGGTACCTTGCGGATCTTCTTCTGATCGGCGCCTATGTGGCTCTGATGCTGGCTCTCGCGGGTATTGGCCTGACGGTCTATCTCAAGTTTGCCGGCGTGATCAGTTCCATTGTCATTCTCAGCATTGTCCTGATTGGTTGGATCCTGGTGGGTGGGGTTCTTTTTCTCCTGCTGAAATATCTCGCTGAGCTCGCGCTTCTGATGGCGAGCCTGGGTGATCAGCAGAATGATGTCGTCCGGCTCCTTCTCGATCTGAGGGACAATACGGATGTGGATTCTCCAGAGTAGGGATGAGTGAGGTGTCCAGATTTTTTACAGTTCACCAGGCGCCTTCCGGTTTCTTTACCGGCATTTATCCTGAGGTCTCTCTAACGTTGTTTGCCCCGGGTTGTAAATACTTTGCTGGTCTGGTAATATCGAAATTCATGTAGATCGGCGTTCCAGCTTTAGCCGCCTGCCCCCGGCAGCTGAATGAGGCTTTTCTCCGTAAAGCAGTTGGACGCCATTTCCAGGCTGAATTGAGGCACTTGAAGAGTGAAACCAGGCATGAATCCCGGTAATCAACTCCCCGATAACACTGATCGTCCTGACGGCAAGCCCGAACCTCCGGGTGAAGGGGACGGGCCGGACACCCGATACATCAAAGGTACGGAGTCTGTAAACAAGTTCGGGAATGGGAGTGAATGCACGGAACCGGTTGCGGCAGTGGTCGAGTCCGCAGTGGATGTGGATTCAGTCGATGTCGACTCAATGACCCCGCCAGCCGATCCCGCGAGAAAAAGAGGCATCCTGGAGAGATGCTACAGGAGCGCGGTTGCAGAGGTCGTGGTACTCGTCCTGCTGGCGTTTACTCTGGCCATGACGACCAAGACCTATGTTGTCGAGGCCTATGAAATCAAGGGTCGCAGCATGGTTCCGACCTTTGATGATGGCCAGCGCGTTGTCGTTCTGAAGCTGTTCAGAGATATCCAGCGCGGCGATATCGTTATCTTTTCCTCGCAGGGTGACCCTGGCAAGGACCTCATTAAGAGAGTCATCGCTTTGCCGGGAGAGCGGATTCAGATCAGGAAAGGTATTGTCAGAATAAACGGAAAAGTGCTTAAGGAAGGTTACCTCGAGGATAAGGATTACGGCCTCTACGATGCGGAGATCGATGAAGAGGTTGGGTTGGGTCAGATCTATGTCCTTGGTGACAATCGTGATGACAGCCATGACTCAAGGCGTTTCGGCGGCGTGTCCGAGGAAAGTCTGAAGGGCAAAGTCGTCGTTCGCTGGTGGCCGTTTCACGAGGTAAAAACTTTTTAAATTACTTTGAGTGAGCCTCCTGGGAGGCTCCAATGGCGGGTCTACCGTTAAAACGGGGAAGACCCTTTTTACCCGCGTTCCATGGCCTGGCCTTCCGGCCAGGGTGGTCTCTATGTGGGTTTGAAACGTAAGAAAAATCAATCAGAAGTGAAGTCAGCCGGGATTCGCGGAGCCGAAACCTCCGGCGGATTTCAGGCAAGTTAATTACCTGGAGCTGCCCTTGAACAAGAAGTCTGTCGGTCAGATCCTCATGGCAAAAGGGGTCGTCAACGACGCTCAAATTAATAAGGCGGTCGAGTACGCCAAGAACGAAAGCTGTCGGATTGGAGAGGCTCTCGTGAAGACCGAGGCCTGCTCCCAGGAGGAGGTCAGCCGCGCGCTGGCTTCCCATTGGGGGTTGCCCTATGCGAATCTCGCCACGGCCGAGATCAAGAAAGAGATCATCTCGCTGGTACCCAAAGATGTGGCGATCGAGAACAACATCGTTCCCGTCACTCGCAAGAACGGGACCCTGATCGTGGCGATGGAGTCGATGGACCTGATGGTTCTCGACAACCTGCGCTTTCTACTCAACCAGCAGGTTGAGGCGGCGATCTCGACACCCAAGGACATCGAGGAATCGATCGATCACTATTACCGGCTCACCGGGGATCTTAGCGACGTCATTGGAGATGGAGATGATAGCGTACAGGTCGGCCGCGGCGAGTACGCCGGTGAAGATGGAGATTCCGACGATGCGCCGGTTATCAAGTATGTCACCCAGCTGATCGCGAACGCTCTCAAGGAGCGGGCCAGTGATATTCATATCGAGCCCTTCGAGAAGCGCGTGCGGATTCGTTATCGTATTGACGGTGTCTGTATTGAGAAAGAGAATCCGCCCAAGCGTCTGCAGGGACCGATCCTCTCGCGTATCAAGATTATGTCCCGTATGGATATGGCTGAGAAACGCAGGACGCAGGATGGTCGTATCAAGATCAAGCTGCACGGCAGGGCGATCGACCTTCGTGTGAGTTCGCTGCCTGCCCGCCATGGCGAGAGCATCGTCATGCGTATCCTCGACAAGGAGAAGGGCCTGGTGGACCTTGAGGAGCTGGGCTTCCACGAATCGGAATACCAGCGCTTCAATAAGATCATCAAGCGCCCCAACGGCATCTTCCTGGTGACGGGGCCGACCGGATCCGGAAAGACGACAACGCTCTACGCGGCGCTGAAGAATCTCAACCAGCCGGATGTGAAGATCATCACCGCCGAGAACCCGATTGAGTACAACCTGACGGGTATCAACCAGGCTGAGGTGCGCCATGAGATCGGCCTGACCTTCCAGCGCATTCTTCGAGCCATGATGCGACAGGCCCCGAACATTATCCTGGTGGGTGAGATTCGTGACCATGAGACGGCGGAGATCGCCATCCAGGCGGCCCTCACCGGCCACCTTGTCTTCAGCACCCTGCATACCAATGATGCCCCCTCCGCCCTGACTCGTCTGGTCGATATGGGCGTCAAGCCCTTCCTTGTTGCCTCGGCGGTCATGGCCATCATGGCGCAGCGCCTCATCAGGCGACTCTGTTCCGAGTGCCGCCAGGAGGCCGAGGTGTCGGAGACGAACCTGAGAGCCATTGGCCTTACGCAGCAGCGCCTGGCCGAGGCGACGGTCTATGATGCCGTCGGTTGCCCGGCTTGCCGCAACTCGGGCTACAAGGGACGCCAGGGAGTTTACGAGTTGATGGAGATGTCCAATGACATCAGGGAGATGGCCTTCCAGTGCAAGCCAACGCTCGAGCTGCGCGCGAAGGCCAGGAGTGAGGGAATGGTGACCCTCCAGGAGGACGCCGTAAGGAAGGTGCTCGCTGGAGTGACGACCGTTAACGAAGTCTTGAGAATCACTCATCGCGAAAATTAACAGAGGCTCGGCGGGCTTCGGGTCCGTCTTGACAGCCGCAAACAGACAAATCGGAGAGAAAAATTGGACGGAAAGATGATTGGCCAGATCTTCAAGGAGATGGGCCTGGTGACCGAGTACGATATCCAGCAGGCGCTTGCCAAGCAGAAGGAAACGGGCGAGGCGATCGGGCAGATTCTGGTGGGTACCGGACAGGTCACAGAGGTCGATCTCAGCCGCGCCCTCGCCGAGCAGGCGGGGCTTGAGTTCATTGACCTGGAAAAGGTCGAGATCCCTCCCGAGGTGATCGAGCTGGTCGATCACGCCACGGTCGACACCTTCCAGATCATGCCGGTGGAGTTTGATGGAAGCACCCTGGTGGTGGCCCTCAGCCGTGCGGACAATCTCAGCGTCCTGGATGATCTTCGCTTCAGCCTGCCCGAGGTATCCAATTTCAAGGCCAAGGTGGCGAACGAGGAACAGGTCAAGAAGGCTATAGAGACCTACTACCAGGACGGCGACAGCAATATGGATGAGCTGCTCGCGGGTGTCGGCACGGCCACCATGGAGGGAGGTGAATCGAATGACCTTGCCCAGCTGGAGGCCGATGCCAATGCCGGACCGGTCGTCAAGCTTCTGAACATGATCCTCCTGCAGGCGATTCGTGATCGCGCCGCGGATATCCACCTCGAGCCTTTTGAGCATGAATTCAAGGTTCGCTATCGCATCGATGGCGTCCTCTACGAGATGATGCCGCCGCCGATTCACCTGGCGCGTTCGGTGATTTCCCGTGTGAAGGTTATGGCGAATCTCGACATTGCCGAGACCCGGCTGCCCCAGGATGGACGTATCGAGCTCAATGTCGGCGGCAACCCGATCGACCTTCGTGTTTCCACCCTGCCGACAATGTACGGAGAGAGCGTCGTCATGCGTATTCTTGACCGGACCAACCTGGCCCTTGATCTCGAGAAGCTGGGATTTCGCCCTGACGAGCTTGGAGCCTTCAGGAACCTGGTGGCGAAGCCAAACGGGATTATCCTGGTTACCGGTCCGACCGGCTCTGGAAAGACGACGACACTTTATTCGGTCCTCATGGAGGCGAATACAGTCGACGTGAAGATTATTACGACCGAGGATCCTGTCGAATACGACCTTGAAGGTGTTGTCCAGGTCCAGGTTCAGGAGGAGATCGGGTTGACCTTCGCCGATTGTCTTCGCAGTATTCTGCGCCAGGATCCCGACAAGATTCTCGTGGGTGAGATTCGTGACATCGAGACCGCCCAGATCGCGGTCGAGTCCTCTCTGACCGGCCATATTGTCTACAGCACGCTGCATACCAACGATGCTCCTTCCTCCGTGACCAGGATCCTGGACCTTGGCCTGGAGCCCTTCCTCATCGCCGCCACGCTGGAGGGTGTTATCGCCCAGCGGCTGGCGCGCAGGACCTGTGTTCAGTGCAAGGCTCCCTACGATCCGACTGAGCAGGAGCTTTACGAGTTGGAGCTGACGGCTACCGAAACCCAGGGCCGGGAGTTCTTTTTCGGCAAGGGTTGCAAGGCCTGCAATGGAACCGGTTACAGGGGGCGCGTCGCTCTCTTTGAGATGATGATGGTGAACGATCGTCTCAGGGATCTGATTATGAATGCCGCCTCGACTGCCGAATTGCGCGCGGCTGCCAGGGAAGATGGCATGAGGACGCTGAGGGATAGCGGATTGCTTCACATTTACGATGGTATTTCCACTATCGAGGAGATCGTCAAGGAGACCATTTCAACGGTCTGAGGCCTGCTCAGTGGCTGTGAGGTGTTCGTTTGGTTTTGCTTCCGTCTTCAGATTGTCTGAATCGTTCAGCTTTCTGATTTTGGTGTTTTCAGATTTTTTAGTTATCATTGCACGTTCGGAAAGCGATAAAAGCATTCCGGCTCCTGGCTTTTCGGTCTAGCGCAACTTGGGTTTGCCGTTCTGCCGGGTCATTATCCGTAAGAAATAAGTAAGACAATCAAGTAAGTACGGTGGGGTACAGGAGGGCTTATGCCCGTCTTCGCGTTTGAAGCAATAAAAGACGATGGCCAGAAGGTCAAGTCCGAGGTGACTGCGGGATCCAAGGACGAGGCGATCAGGAAGATCCAGGACCAGGGGCTGCGTCCGACAAGTATCAAGGCTCAGAAGGAAGAGTCCAAGAGCCGGTCCGTTCCCGGCGTCGAGAAGGCGCCAGTCAGGAAAAAGGCCGGGCTGTTCACGCGCGGGGTGTCATCGAAGGACCTCGTCACCTTCACCACCCAGCTCTCGACCCTGCAGGATGCCGGTCTGCCGATCGTTCGAAGTCTCAAGATCCTCGAAGAGCAGCAGAAACCAGGCCGGTTCAAGGAGCAGCTTGAGGAGGTTTCCAGCGAGGTCGAGCAGGGAAGCACCCTCTCCGAAGCCATGGCCAAGTATCCCAAGAGCTTTGACAAGCTCTACATCAGTATGGTGAAGGCCGGCGAGGCTGGTGGAGTACTCGACGTCATCCTCAGGCGCCTGGCCGGCTTCATGGAGAAGTCCCAGAAGCTGCGTAAACAGGTCAAGGGCGCACTGATCTATCCGGCCGCGGTTATCACCGTAGCCCTTCTCATCCTCGTGGTCATCATGCTTTTCGTGGTTCCCGCGTTTGAGAAAATGTTCGCGGATATCGGTCAGGCGCTGCCCGCTCCCACCCAGCTGCTGCTGAGCACGAGCCAGGCGATCCAGACCTACTGGTACCTGATTCCCCTGATTCCCATTTTCCTGTCAGGAATCATGAAGATGATCGCCCGGACCGAGGCGGGTGAGAGGTGGTTCGATGCGTTCAAGCTCCGGATGCCGGTCTTCGGAAATATCATCAAGAAATCCTCCGTAGCCAGGTTCTGTCGTACCCTCGGTACCCTGATCGCTTCGGGCGTGCCGATCCTGGAGGCTCTGCGGATCGTCAAGGATGCCGTTGGCAATGTCGTTATCGCCAACGCGATCGAAGACGTACACGGCAGTATTCGCGAGGGCGACACCATCGCTGACCCTCTGCGGGCCTCGGGAATTTTCGACGAGCTCCTGGTCAACATGATCGACGTAGGGGAAGAAACTGGTGAGCTCGACAAGATGCTCATGAAGATCGCCGACAACTACGAGGCCGATGTTGATGTTGCCGTAGAGGGAATGTCGAGTCTGCTCGAGCCGCTGCTGATTGTCGGAATGGGATTGGTGGTCGGTTTTATCGTCATCTCCCTCTTCCTGCCACTGGTCTCGATCATCAAGAATATCGGCTAGCGGTTGACGAGAAGGCGGGGCAACTCATCGAGAGTCGGGATCGAGATTCCGGACGAGGTCTTTGCGCCGGGGCGCCTGGGGTACACGGTCTTCGTCATGGTCTCGACCAGCGCTATTCCCCTGATGATGTTGGCGGCCCTCCTCGGCTTCTTCATGCCGGTGATCGAGGAGCTGTTCGTCGAGGTCAATCGGGAGCTGTCCGCGCCGACACAGCTGCTGCTCGACATGAGTCCTTACTGGTATCTGGTCATACCCTTGATGGCGCTGGCGCCGGTTTTGCTGATATTGAGCCTGCAATCATTCTTTCGGACCGGGCGGGGAGAGAGGATGACCTGGCCGATCGCGATCGGCGTGACGATTACGGGAGCGGTAATTGTTGTCGGCTTTCTTGTCATTTCGCTCATACTGCCCATGATATCGATCCTCAGGAATAACCAGTGAAGAGAAAAAAAAGTAAACCAGGAAACAACAACCCCGAGCCGCGGCCCGGGGATCGGTCGCCCATTCCAGGCGGCGAGCTCATCTGCAAAGAGCTTCGCCAAGGGGGCAGTGGTACAGCACGTCGATTGGCGAAACGCCTCGGGGTCGCAACGGCCGACTACAAGGACTTCAGGGGTCGGCTCTACACTCTCCAGGAGGAGGGCCTCCTGGTCCGGGTGCCGTCGGAATCGAGCGGCAAGTGGGAGCTTCCCGAGAGAACTCCCCTGCGGGTCGGCCGGCTTCAGCTCGATCGTCGGGGCTCAGGCTTCTTCCGGCCCGCGGACAGATCCGAGGATGATATCTTCGTTCGATCGTCACATCTCGAGGACGCGTTTCCCGGCGACCTGGTGCTTCTGCGGCTGACCTCTGCCGCGCGCGGCGATCGTCTTGGGGAAGGCCGGGTCGTGGAGGTCATCGAGCGCGGCCGGAAGCTGCTGCGAGGGACTTTCTGGAAGGGAAAGGAAGGCGGGCTGGTCGCCTGCGATGATCCTCGCATGCCCTCGGACGTTTTTATTTCCCAGGATGACATCAAGGGGCTGAAGGATGGCGAAAGGGTCCTGGTGCGGCTCACCACGGGCTCTCGCGGCAGGTTCCCCTTTGGCGAGGTGACGCTGGTGCTCACCAATGAAGACAGCCTGGAGGCTGATTTCGCGGTCGTCAGGGCGGAGTTCGATCTGCCGGTCGAGCATGGCAAGGGAGTCGTCGAGGAGGCGGCGGCCCTTCCCGCGGTCAAGGATGGCGAGGCCTGGCCGGATCGCAGGGATCTGAGACAGCTGCGGACCTTTACCATCGACCCGCAGGATGCCCGGGATTTTGATGACGCGGTCTCCCTGGAGCTGCTCGATGGGGGCAAGCTGCGCCTCGGGGTTCATATCGCGGATGTCTCCCACTATGTTCAGCCCGCCTCGCTGATCGATCAGAGCGCCGAGTTTCGCGGCACCTCCATCTATCTTCCCGGCAGGGTCATCCCGATGCTGCCGGAGCGCCTGGCGAACGATCTCTGCAGCCTGCGCCCGGACGAGGACCGCCTGGTCAAGACGGCCTTCCTGACCTTCTCAAGCTCGGGAGAGCTGCTCGAGACCGAGATCTGCCGCAGCGTCATCCGCAGCCATCGGCGCTTCACCTACGGCGAGGCGCTCGCGATCCTCGACTCACTCGAGGGCAAGGAGGTTGACAGCGCCGAGCTCCCGCCGGACCGCGAGGAATACGAGGAGATCCTCGCCCGTATGGCCTTCCTGCGGGATTCCCTCAAGGCTGCCCGAACTCGCCGGGGCGCTCTCTTTCTCGATCTGCCCCAGTTGAAGATCCGGGTGAGCGAGAATGGCGAGATCGAGGGCGTCGACAGGGAGCAGGGGGATCCGGCGCATTCTCTTATCGAAGAATTCATGCTGGCGGCCAACGAGGCGGTCGCCCGCTACCTCATTGACCAGGACCTGGCGATCATAGCGCGGGTGCACCCCGCGCCTACCGATGAGAAGCTCGCGGATTTCCGGGAGCTGCTCGGGGCCCTGGGTTTTGAGCTTCGCGCCCGCCCCGAGGTAGGCGACCTGCAGCGGCTGGTGGACCAGGTGGCCGGCGGTCCCCTCGCCGTCACCGTGCAGATCGGCCTGCTGCGAACCATGGGCCATGCCGAGTATACGCCGAAGGCGGATCTCCACTACGCCCTCTCAACCACAGCCTATTGTCACTTCACCTCTCCGATTCGCCGCTATCCCGACCTGGTGGTCCACCAGGTACTCGAGGAACATCTCAAGGGTCTTGACGGAGGCCGGGGCATGACCTCGGCGCGCAGGGCGCATTGGTCGCAGAAGGTTGAGGGGGTCGCTCCCCATGCCTGCAAGGCCGAGCGCCGGGCGGAGGATGCGGAGAGGGCGATGCAGGCGGCGGCGCTGATCCGTTTTCTCTCGCCGCGGCTCGGAGATGAGATGGGGGGAAGCATCATCTCGATTCACGCCTTCGGTTTTTTCGTTCGGCTCGATGAGCTCCCGATCGAGGGGCTGGTGCCGGTGGCGACGCTCTCGGCCTATTACGAGTTCGATCCCTCCACCCAGACCCTCGAGCCCGCGGGCAAGGCAAGGGGTCAGGGTAAAGGCCGCGGCCGCTCCGGCGGCAAGGGTCGATCGCGGGGCCAGGGAAGAGGCGGACGCTCAGAGGCTCCGAGCTTTCGTCCCGGCCAGCGTGTGCGGGTCAAGCTTACCGAGCTCAACTCCGCCTCCAGGCAGATCAGCTTTGAGCTTGCCCAGTAGGCTCCCGGGCTGAAAGATAGACAGGCTTCGATTCAAACCCTGGAGTGTCAAGATGACGGTGTCCTGCATCCTCTGCTGCTGCCTGCTTGCCCGGGCCGATGGCGGGTGGGAGCTTTCCGGTAAGACCGGCGGCTCCGAAGCCCGGCTCGACGCGCTGGTCAGGGAGCTCTCGACTTCCAGGGAGCTGGCGCTTGAGAAAACCCGCGTAAGGCTGGAGCTGGCTCCAGGGAAGCTGTCCATTCGCTGGGTTGTCCGGTTGCGCCGGGCGGGGGAAGGCCTTGCAGCCGTGAAGGCCGAGGCCGGGTGGACCGAGGTGGGGAAGACGGAGGTGGTCGTAACGATACCGGGCTGGAGGTACCTGGCCTTTCCTTCAAAGGTTCGCCGGGTGGTCGTTCACGAGGCTGTGCACGCCGTGATGGCCTCCAGGATCGGTTCGGCCGAGGGCTACCTGGCCGTTCCGGCCTGGTTCAGGGAGGGAACAGCCCTGCTGGTTTCGGGAGAAGGGCAGGAAAGAGTCAATGACCGGATTTCTGCTACGTTGCTGAAGGGAGGCTCTTCCGCTGATTTCCTGGCGGGAGTGACCGGACGACAAGTCTATCCGGCGGAGGGCTACCTGTCGGTTCTCTGGATTGAACAGCGCCTGGGAACCTCGGGGTTCCGAGAGCTTCTCTCCCGCCTGGCGGAGGGTGGAGTTTTTAAGACCGAGCTCGAGAAGCTCACAGGTCTACGGCTGGCTGGACTCGAAAAGGCCATGCTGCAGGACTCTGTACGGCGGATCTCCAGGCGAATTTCAAGCCCCTCTGAGGGCCTTTTCAAGGACGCTCTAAGGCAGGCTCAGAAGGGGCATTATGACCGCTCACGCGAGATCCTGGGCGTTCTGGGGAGCACTGGAGAGAGCCTGGCGGTCCGTGATTCGGCCATTTTTCTGCATGCGAGAACGCTGGTCGAAGAAGGGCGCTATTCGGAGGCTGCCGGGCAGCTCAAGGGCCTGCTGCGGAAGGGGTACGAGGTACCCTGGGAGCCGGAGATTTTCGAACAGCTTGGCTGCTGTCTCGCCGGAATGGGAAAGCCTCGGGAAGCCATCCTGATCTGGAAGATGGTGGCGGAGCGTTTTCCCCATGACAGCGCCGTCCAGGGGCGTATTACCGTTTTGCTCGACAAGCTGAAATAGAGGGAGAGTCCGCTTCCCGGGTTCTGCTTAATCGAGGCCGCTCCTTGGGGTATCATTGACAAACTTTACCGGACCAATGATCTGGCCCAAGGTGCTGGAGAATGACCGGAGATTAGGTTTTACTCATAATGCTGGTATCTTTGTATGAGGCTGTCAGATGTGTCGTGGCGGCCGCGCCGGGCATCAGCCCGCTGGAGTACCGGCCCGTTTAAGAAAATTTTTCGAGGTTGAGATGTCTTCGTTTAAACCCAAAGAAGAAATGAACCCCGCTGAGCGTTTCATGGCCTTCATCAAGGCGAATGAAAAGGTCTTCTGGGTGTTGCTCCTGGCGTTTTTAGGTTTCAGTTTCGCTTTCGGAACGCAGATCGCGAGCGTGATGGGCCCCAGCGGCCCAAGGGTCAGGGTTGGTGACGATCAGGAAATCTCCAGGTTGGAGTTCGATATCGAGAGCAAGGCCCTGAGGAATACTCTCAGGATGTCGAGCCCGTTGTTCACGATCGAGCCGTTCTTTCCGACCATGCCGCCCCAGTTGAAGTACTGGACGATCTACCCGCTGGCCAAGCCCGCAGCAGACGCAACGCAGCAGACTCAGCAGCCTAGGAGGAGAGCTCTCAATTACCGCGAGTTTCTTCTCTTTCGCGGCGCGGCCTTAGACCTGGGCCTCCAGGTTTCCGATGCCGAGTTTGATGCGGCCTGCGGCGAGCTCTGGAAGCAGACCTATGCCACGCAGAAGGTTAACGATCCGGATCATCTCGGAAGGAGAGGGATCTCTCTGCCCCAGGGAGGGCAGATGGATTTCAGGTTCCTGCAGGCGCAGAAGGCTGAGAAGGAAAGACTCCTCGCCGAGCTCAACAAGAAACACAAGTTTGATAAAATGCGCGACTTCCTTCAGCGGCGTTTCGCAGATCTCCTGTCCGGCCGCGGAATCCCGCCGCGAGTCCCGGACCCCGAGTTTGTCGAGGGTGACGAGGGGCCTCCAAGCGCTTTCGAAAACGGCAAATCCTACTTTCAGGCGGGAGACTTCAGGTCTGCAAAGGCCAGCTTCCAGAGCGCCCTGGCTGGAGCGAAGGCGACCAATGACAGCAGCATCATCTCGCGGTGGATCCGCAGCTGCAGGGGAGAACAGCTCATCTCGCTTCGCGCGTTCAATAATAAGCTTCGAGACCTGCTTCTCATTGCCCGGCTCGATGAGCTTATCAGCTCCAGGGCCCAGGTCTCCGGCAAAGAGGCCTACGATGAATTCAAGAAGCTGCAGCACACCCGGAAGTTCGACTGGGTCAAGCTGACGGCTTCGGAAGAATTGTCGAAGAAGGTCAAGGAATCGATTACCCAGGAAGAGCTCGAGACCTACTACAAGGAGAACAAGACCTCTTATAATTCCGACACCCGCCTGAGCTTCAAATACCTGACCGTCTCTATCGAGGGTTTTCTGAAAGAGCTCGAGGAGGAGGTAAAGGAAGAGGACCTCCTCATCGCCTACGAGGCCGACAAGGGCTTCTACGCCCGCCCCGGCATTCGGGCCGACGAGGGCATTTTCCAGCTTCTCAATGCCGAGGAGATGAAGGCGCGTGCCGAGCAGATTTACAAACCGTATGAAGAGGTGAAGGACAAGGTACGCGAGCGCCATGTACGCAAGGCCGCATCTAGGAAGGTCCGGGAGTTCGCCAGCAAGATCAAATCGCGTCTCTATCCCGGGAAGGCCGCTGGAGAGCAGGTTCTCGAGCCCGACAAGCCCCAGGTCTCTTTCGAGGTGCTGGCGGCGGAATACGAGCAGGTAGAGGCGGGGGAGATTCCCTTTGTCATCCAGGCCGATGCGGAGGAGGTCATGGGAGAAGACGGCGAGGGCATCTACAATGGAGCCAACAAGACCACCATCGATTCCTGGTTCGGCGTCGCCAACAGGGAAGGCCGGAAATCAGGCAACTACGCCATCGCGGCCAGCCAGACGCGGAGCCTGAAGAGCGCAAAGTACATCTATGAGGACATCGAGGGTGGCACGAGCCGCAACATAGCGAGCTTTACCTTCTTCTCCGATGTCGACATCAAGTCGCCCGGGGAGCGTACCTACGAGGATGCGCTCGAGGATGTCACCGCCGATCTTCACAAATCGAAGGTCGTCGAGCTGCTCGCCGATGCCTGCGAAAAGAAGGTTGAGTCGCTCAAGGACACTCCGGAAGGATTCGCGGCTCTTGCCGGAAGCGAGATCGAGGTCGCCTTTGATGAAGAGACCAGCTTCAAGTCCATCTTCGGTGAAAAGGAGGACTCCGGCGGAGCCTTTCTTCGCAGTAATGGGTCCGTCCTGGTTCCCGGCGAAGCAGATGATGATGGAAAGGTCGTCGACGAGTCCCACCCCTCCTCCTCGGCCCTGGTGAGCGCCGCTTTTACTATTACCGAGGAACCCTCCAGGGACGGGAAGGAGCCTGGGGGGCTCGCCTTCGCCTCCGACAATAAGGAGAGCGCCTGCTTCATCGTGCGCTATGTTTCGCGGCAGAATCCTGATCCGGCTGATTTTGAGACCAGCCGTCCGCGCATCGTCAGAGCCCTGAAGAGCGTGAAGGAGAAGGATGAGTTCGATGGAGAGTTGGCCGTTTTCTGGAAAGCCGCGGGCGATGAGGATGCGGATGGAGTTTTCAATTCTTACGATAACTGCGAATTCACGCCCAATCCAAGCCAGGTCGATACAGATCTCGATGGCGCAGGAGACGCCTGCGACAAAGATGACGACAATGACGGGATCGTAGACGAAGAAGATAATTGTCCGGTCGCGGCGAACCCGGGCCAGGACGATAGCGATGGAGATGGGATTGGCGACGCCTGTGATCAACCTGAGTCGACGACTCCGGCCGCGGCCGAACCCAGCGCGGGCTGAGGACTCCAGGCGGTCCGTACGTCCGTTCAGAACTCCCGCATGATTTCTTCGAGACCCGCATCGATCTCGTCCGCGCAGTTCCTGTAGCCGTTGATGTCGAGGCCGATGGGATCGCTGATGTCCCGTTCGGCCACCAGGAGGAGCTTTCGCTCCATCTCTTCCGCCGATAACTCGCAGCTCGCCGCAAGGGCCGCGATGCCCATCTTGTGGGAGCTGGTGAGCGCGTAGATCCGGTCGGCCTCCTCGAGGATTTCCAGCGACAGCGGGCTCGATTGATGGGAGTCGATGTCGCAGCTCCGCTCCTTCATCACGTCAACGGACTCTTCGCTTGCGCAGCTGCCGCCGAAGGCCGATGTCCCGGCCGAGAGGATCCTGTAGCCCAGACCCTCGAGCTGTTCGATCTCCACCTCCAGCTTGCGCGCGAGGCGCTTCTTGAACAGGGCCTCGGCCATCGGGCTGCGGCAGGTATTGCCGGTACAGACGAAGAGCACGGTGGCGCCTCTCGCAGCGCTCTCGAGCTCTTCAACGCTGATGCAGCCTTCGCGGAGCACCTCGAAGCCGCCTGGTTTCATCCGGATGACGGTCGAGGCCTGCTCCAACGCTACCGGTCCTCCGTCAAGGACACCGTCAATCTTCCCCTCGAAGTAGCTCCTGACCTCTTCGGCATTGACGGCCGGGGCGCTGCCGGCAGGATTCGCGCTGGGAGCGAGCAGGGGTCCCGAGAGCTTCTCCAGGAGGGCGCGCGCCGTGATGGAAGCCGGCACCCTGAAGCCTGTCGTTTCAACCTCGCCGGGACCAGCGGTGGGAAGGACGATGGTCAGCGGGCCGGGCCAGAATCGTTTCATCAGCCGCTCGGCGGCTATCGAGGGTGACGTGCAGCGGCGGATGGCCTCACAGGCATCTGCGATCAGCAGGGTGAAGGGCTTGTCTTCCGGACGATCCTTCAGCTCTCTCAGTTTCTTTGAGGCATCCTCTCTTCCCTGCAGAGCTCCGAGTCCGTAGACCGTCTCGGTCGGGAATGCGAGCACTCCTCCGTTTTCGAGAATTCCTGCCGCCTCGGCGATGGGCTCGGGGGCCGGGGCTGTCGAATCTACTGATATCCAGGTCGTCATGTCAGGAGCCACTTCAGATGGAAGCACTGGCAATGACAAGCTTATTCACCTGACTTTTGTCCCCTCCAGGATCCCAGGCATGAGAAAATCCTTACGATTTTTCCGGGTCCGGAGAATAATCTTTCCGATGGCCGGGCCGGAGGCTTTCGAGGGTCTTTCATCCGCTGCCCGGTGGGTTATCATAGGCGCTTTTCATCGGGGGAGGTTTCTCCATGTCTCTGCTTGTTGTCGGTTCCGTCGCTCGCGATACGATCCGTACTCCTCACGGGGAGATCCAGGACGCGCTGGGCGGGGCGGCCGTTTATTTTTCTCTCGCCGCCTGCAACTTTACCGAGGTGCGGCTGGTCGGAGTCGTTGGGGACGACTTCGGAGACGGTGATATCGAGCTGCTGCGATCCAGGGAGATTGATCTCGCCGGGCTGGAGATCGTTGAGGGCGGCAAGACCTTCCGCTGGAGCGGGGAATATTCAGAAGACATGAATTCCCGTGAGACCCTCTCGGTTGAGCTCAATGTTTTTGAGCATTTTGAGCCCGTTCTGCCCCCCGGCTACACCAGCTCGAGCTTCGTGTTTCTGGCCAACGCATCTCCGGCAACCCAGCTCAGCGTACTGGAGCAGGTCGAGTCACCGGTTTGCGTCATGGCCGACACGATGGACCTCTGGATAGACATAGCCCGGGATGGGCTGGTGGAGCTGCTCGGACGTATCGATGGGATCTCTCTCAACGATTCCGAGGCGCTCCAGCTGACCGGCTGTCGCAACCTGATCGATGCGGGCCAGGCGATCCTGGACATGGGGCCTGCCAATGTCATCGTGAAGAAGGGAGAGCACGGGGCTGTTCTCTTTACGGCCGCGGGTGTTGTCGCCCTCCCGGCCTACCCGACCGGCAGGGTCGTTGATCCGACCGGCGCGGGAGACAGCTTCGCGGGCGCCCTCATGGGCTCGCTCGCGCGGGATGGCGCCGTCGATGAGGAGAGGCTCAAGGCCGCCATAGCTTACGGTTCGGTGGTGGCCTCTTTTACCTGCGAGGGCTTTGGCACCGTCAGGCTGGCGGAAATTGGCGCGGACGAGATCAATGATCGTTTTTTGAAGTATTGCGAGTCACTGCAAATCAGTAGATGATTCATGTCATTAATGATGGCCTCCATGGCGCGGCGGAGACACCAGGCTCCCGGCGTTGAGCGGGGATCGGATACCCCGGGGATTTTGTTTGAATGAAGACCTCTGAAGTACGCGACAAGTTTTTGAATTATTTCAGCGACAGGGACCACGCTGTCCTGCCGTCGAGCCCGTCGATTCCGCATGGAGACAAGACGCTCCTCTTTACCAACGCGGGCATGGTGCAGTTCAAGGATATCTTCACCGGGCGCGAGGAACGCTCGCATCCGCGCGCCACCACGGTACAGAAGTGCGTACGGGCCGGGGGCAAGCACAACGATCTCGACAATGTCGGCTACACCAGTCGCCACCTGACCCTCTTTGAGATGATGGGCAACTTCTCCTTCGGGGATTATTTCAAGAAGGATGCCATCGCCTTCGCCTGGGAGCTGATCACCGAGGGTTACGGTCTCGATCCCGCCGGGCTCTGGGCCACCGTTTTTCGGGAGGACGACGAGGCCTGGGAGCTGTGGAAGGAGATCTCCGGCCTGCCGGATGACCGGATCGTGCGCCTTGGCGAGAAAGACAACTACTGGAGCATGGGGGATGTCGGCCCCTGCGGTCCCTGTTCCGAGATTCTCCTCGACCGGGGCGACGCTTTTGGCAAGGCCGACGTGGAGAACGGGGAGCGCTTCTTCGAGCTCTGGAATCTTGTCTTCATGCAGTTCAGCCAGTCTGCGGATGGAGAGAAGACGCCTCTTCCGCGGCCGAGCATCGATACCGGGATGGGACTCGAGCGCATGGCCATGGTCATGCAGGGTGTGGATACAGTCTACGAGACCGATGTCCTGCGTGGTCTTATCTGCGAGGTCGAGAAGCTGACCGGCGTCGCGTACGACCCCGGCGAGAAGGGGGTTCCGCATCGAGTCCTGGCCGACCATATTCGATCCCTCGTCTTCTGTCTGGCCGATGGGGCGGAGATTTCCAACGAGGGTCGCGGCTACGTTCTCAGGAGAATTCTCAGGCGTGCCGCGCGTTACGGACGCAAGCTGCAGGCCGAGGGCTCCATCCTGAACCGCCTGGTGGGCGTGGTGGTGGACAGCATGGGCGAGGCCTATCCCGAGCTCGTCGACAACCAGGAGTTTATCACCCAGGTGATCAGGAGCGAGGAGGACCGCTTCGGGAAGACCCTCGACCGTGGAATAGAGCTCTTCGAGAATGAGATCGGAAGGATGTCGGGGGCTGGCGAGAAAACCGTCAGCGGAGAGAAGATGTACCTGCTCTGGGACAGCTACGGCTTTCCGGCTGACCTGACCCAGAGAATGGCGGAGGAGGCCGGCTTTGGTGTCGACATGGAGCGCTTCGAGGAGTGCATGGGTGAGCAGCGTGAGCGCAGCCGCCAGGCCTCGGACTTCTCCGTGACCACGAGCTTTGATTCCCTGCCCGAGACGGAATTCGTCGGCTACGAGAGCCTGGACTGCGAAGGCGAGCTGCAGGCTGTAGAGGAGGCGGATGGCTCGCTGCAGGTCGTTCTTTCCCGTTCACCATTCTATGGTGAGAGCGGCGGGCAGGTGGGGGACCAGGGGGTTATCTCCGGCGCCAACTTCCGCCTGGCTGTGGAGAACACGCAGCGCGATGGCGGTCGCATGATCCATGTCTGCAGGCTGGTCGAAGGAGAGGCGGGCGAGCTCGCCGCCGGGGCCGCCGTCAAGGCGGAGGTCGATGATGGCACGCGCAGGGCGACCGAATGCAACCACTCCGCCACCCACCTTCTTCACGCGGCCCTGAGGGATGTCCTGGGCGAGCACGTCCACCAGAAGGGATCGCTGGTCGATCCCTCGCGCCTGCGTTTCGACGTCACCCACTTCAGCGGTATTGAGCCGCAGGAACTTCAGCAGGCCCAGGAGCTCGTCAACCGACAGGTGCGTGCGAATCTGCCGGTTGAGATCAGCGAGATGGATAAAGATGAGGCCATCGAGCAGGGGGCCATGGCCTTCTTTGGAGAAAAATACGGCGACAGGGTGCGGGTTGTTCGAATGGGAGATTTTTCCGTCGAGCTCTGCGGTGGAACGCACGTTTCCCGCACCGGCGACATCGGATTTTTTACCCTGACGAGCGAGGGGTCGGTTTCCTCGGGCGTGCGCCGAGTAGAGGCGCTGACCGCCCGGCAGGCCGAGGGCTGGTTCGATGGCCGGGTTCAGCTCGTCGATGACCTGTCGAAGCTGCTGAAGGTCTCCTCCGACCGGGTAGAGGAGAGGGTCGCCCGCCTGCTCGAGGAGAACAAGGAGCTGAAGACGAGAGGGCCTGCTACCGCTCCGGCGGCGGCCGGCGACCTGGAGAAGAAAAAGATCGGCGATATTCTTTTCGTCTCCGGGATCTTTGAGGGTCTCGAAGGGAAGGGCCTGCGGGATTGTTTCGACCGGGTAAAGAAAAAATCCGACAAGGTCATCGCCGTGCTGATCGCTCCCGGGGAAGGCAAGGTCCAGGTGTTGGTGGCCGTGACACCCTCGTTGACGGCGGAGGGCTGGAAGGCCGGCGATGTTTTCCAGGCCGGAGCGGAGCACATTGCAGCCAGGGGAGGGGGCCGGCCGGAGCTGGTGCAGGCTGGCGGAACAAACCCCGGGGGAGCCAAGGCTGCCCTGGAGGCCATGGAGAGCCGTGTAGAGCAGGGACCAGGCGCGTGAGACGGATTTCTTTTCGGTCCTTGGGCATCGCTTGACATCGTCTTCCGTGAAACCTAAAATGGCCCGATTATATTTTGAGCGGAAGATGCGATGGCACCTAAGCTCTTCATTTTCAAACAGTTAAAGACCTATTGAATCCGGTGGAATTATGGCAGTCCCAAAGAGACGCACATCCAAGTCTAAAAAAGGCATGAGGAGGTCGCATCACAGGCTCACCCTGCCCTCCCTGGTGAAATGCAGCAATTGCAGCACCATGAAACCCAGGCATCGGATCTGCCCGGAATGTGGTTACTACCGGGGTAAAGAAGTGATCGCGGCCGAGGACTTTCTCGCTTGAGACTTCCGATTGCGGTTGATGCCATGGGCGGAGATCACGCTCCCGCTGCGGTGGTTCGTGGGGCCTTGAAGGCAGTTGAAGAGATGGAGGGACTCCGGGTCGAGCTTGTCGGCTCCGAGCCCGAGATCCTGCGTGAGCTCGAGGCCGAGGCCTGGGGGGGGGACTCCATCACGGTGGTCCCCGCCTCCGAGACGGTTGGCATGGGTGAGAGCCCGGTGGAGGCGGTAAGGAGCAAGAAAGATTCCTCCGTTTCCGTCGGCCTGAAGAGGGTCCGGGATGGGGAGGCCTGCGCCTTCGTCAGCGCGGGAAATACCGGCGCCAGCGTGGCGGCATCCTCGCTCTTGCTGCGAACTCTTCCCGAGGTCAGGAAGGCCGGCATCGCCGTGGTATTGAATGTAGGCATCAAGCCTCTCATCCTCATGGATGTCGGGGCCAATATAGAGGCCCGGCCGGAGCACCTGGTGCAATACGGAGTCATGGCGAGTCTCTACGCTTCGAGGATCCATTCGGTGGAAGATCCTTCGGTCGGCCTTTTGAATATCGGCGAAGAGAACGCCAAGGGGAATCGCCTGGCCAAGCAGACACACGGCCTCTTCCGCGTCAGCGATGTGAGCTTCCGCGGTAACGTGGAGCCGGGGGAATTGTTCAGGGGAGTCTGTGATGTGGCGGTATGTGATGGTTTTACCGGAAATATCGTTCTCAAGCTTGCCGAGGGGCTGGCGGAGCGTCTCTTTCTGATGTTTAAGGACGGCGCCAGCCAGGTTGTTTCAGAGCTTGCTGATGCCAGGGATGCCGACGCCAGAGATACTGGTGCCGGGGAGCCCGATTCAGCCGTTTCGGGGCTTGTTCAGGCGGCTCTTGCCAGGCTCGGAGACACGATAGATTACGCCAAGTCCGGCGGCGCGCCCCTGCTTGGCGTCAACGGCACGGTTATTATTTCTCACGGCCGCAGCGGTCCCAAGGCCATCAGCAACGCCATCCGGATGGCGAATAAAATGGCGGAGGTCGACATCAACAGCGGGATCGTGCAGAATCTACGGGCGCTTTCGAGCGAGCCCGAACCGGACGAAGAAGGCGGCGTCGCGGCCTGCTCAGCGGATTGAAGTGGAGCTTATAAAGGTAGAGAAGATGTACGAATGTCGCATAGCCGGTACGGGCAGGTATGTGCCGGAGAAGGTCCTGACCAATACGGACCTGGAGAAGATCATCGAGACCAGTGATGAATGGATCATCAAGCGTACTGGTATTCGTGAGCGCCGAATCGCCGCAGAGGATCAGTCGACCAGCGATCTCGCCCTGGAGGCCGCACGGGTGGCTCTCGACCGGGCCGGGCTTGCGGCTGAAGATCTCGACGCTATCATCCTCGCCACCCTGACGCCCGATACTTATTGTCCCGCCGGCGCCTGCTATGTGCAGAACCTGCTTGGCGCGACCAATGCCTGCGCCTTCGACCTCAGCGCGGCCTGTACGGGTTTCGTCTATGGAATCACCGTGGGCTCGAGCCTGGTCCGAACCGGGATACATAAAAACGTACTCGTTCTCGGAGCCGAGACACTGTCGAGGTTTATCGATTACACCGACCGCAACACCTGCATCCTCTTTGGAGATGGGGCGGGGGCTGCTGTTCTTTCGAGGGCGGAGGAGGGTGGTGATTCGAGGCTGCTCGATCATTACCTGCGCGCAGATGGCAGCGGCACAGACCTCATCTGCATGCCGGGCGGCGGCGCCAGGCGGCCTTCCTCTCATGACACGGTCGATGAAAAGCTGCATTTTCTCTCGATGCAGGGCAACGACGTCTTCAAGTTCGCCACCAAGAGCATGCAGACCCTCATCGAGACAGCCGTCGAACGTAATGGACTGTCGGTCGACGATCTTGACCTCGTCGTTCCGCACCAGGTGAACTCACGTATCATCGACACCGTTCTTCGCAAGGTTGATATCCCCGAGGAAAAGATCTACCTCAATCTTCAGAGGTACGGCAATACCTCCGCGGCCTCCGTTCCCATGGCCCTGCATGAGGCTGTAGAGGAGGGGCGGATCCAGGCAGGAAACCTGGTCCTCCTGGTGGCCTTCGGGGCAGGCCTGACCTGGGGCTACAACCTGGTTCGCTGGTAGGCGGGTATCGTTTCCAGCGGCAGGCCGGCGGCAGCGGCAATCCAACAGATACAGGAACCGGATATGAACGTTGAGCGTGAGACTACCAATTTTGCCTGTCTCTTCCCCGGGCAGGGCGCGCAGGCGATCGGCATGGCCGCTGATCTTTGCGAAGCTTCCGGCCGTGCGCGGGAGGTGTTTCGCCGCGGAGGTGAGATCCTGGGCTTTGATATCCTGGCGATCTGTTCCGATGGTCCGGCCGAGGAGCTCAACGCCACGCGGGTGAGCCAGCCGGCTATTTTTCTTCATTCGATGGCGGTTCTCGAGGCTCTCGCCGAACGCCGCGGTATCGAGGGCAGCTTCGGGCAGGGCCTGGCCGCCTCGGCGGCCTCGGGCCTGAGCCTCGGCGAGTACTCGGCCCTGGTCTTTGTGGGCGCGCTTCAATTTGAAGATGCCCTGGAGATCGTGGGCAAGAGGGGAGAGTTTATGCAGGAGGCCTGTGACCAGAGCAGCGGGACGATGGCCGCTGTGGTCGGTATGGACGCGGCCGAGCTCGAGGCGGTGGTCTCATCGGGCCGTGAAGATGGCCTCGTGGTGGGCGTGGCAAACTATAATTCTCCAGCCGAGATGGTGATCTCGGGGACATGCGAGGGTGTCGAGGAGTGCTCGCGGAGACTGGAGGCGGCCGGGGCCAGGAAGGTGGTCGCGTTGCGGGTGGCCGGCGCCTATCACTCGACCCTCATGGAGTCGGCGACCAGGAAGCTTCAGCCCTGGCTGGCAGAGCTGAGCATCTCGCCGCCGCGACTGCCCTTTTTCGCGAATTATTCCGGTTCCCGGGTGGATGATCCGGAGGAGATCCGGGAGGGCTTGCTCCGCCAGATCGAGAACTCGGTCAGGTGGGAGCAGTGCGTGCGCGGTGTTCTGGGCCTGGATTGCTCCACGGCGCTGGAGCTGGGACCGGGAAAGGTCTTGAGAGGGCATGTACGGAAGATTGATCGAGAGGCCGTTGTAGAGTCTATTGGCACCTTGGAGTCTCTGGATAATCTGGAGTGTGTTCCTGTATAGGATAGGGCCAGTTCAGAGTTGTTGATTTCTTCAGGGAAATGAATCGATGAGCGAATCTTTACAGCATCTCAAAGGGCAGGTGGCCATCGTGACTGGAGCGTCACGGGGCATCGGCCGTGCGATCGCTGCGGAGCTCGCCTCCGGAGGGGCGGACCTGGTTCTCGCCGCCCGCGGCCTCGAAGGTGTCGAGGCCGCGGCTGCGGCGCTGGCTGAGGATCATCCAGCCGGGCGCTTTCTGCCTGTGGGGTGTGACGTCTCGAGCTGGGATAGCGTCAGTGAGCTGATCGACAGGACTGTCGAGGAGTTCGATAAAATCGACTTCCTGGTCAACAATGCGGGTATCACTCGGGACAACCTGGTGATGAGGATGAAGAAGGAAGAGTGGGACGATGTCCTCGCCGCCAATCTCACAGGAGTTTTCAATACCTGCCGGCTGGTCGCCCGCCAGATGTTGCGGCAACGTTCCGGACGGATCGTTAATATCACCAGTGTCGTTGGACTGCTCGGCAACGCGGGCCAGGTTAATTATGCTGCCAGCAAGGGCGGGATCATCAGCCTGACCTATTCACTTGCGCGCGAGATGGCCTCGCGCGGCGTCCTGGTGAATGCCGTGGCTCCCGGTTTTATCGAGACGGATATGACTGCGGCCATGCCCGAGGCGGCGCGTGATGCCATGGCCGAGGGGATCCCCCTGGCCAGGATCGGAAAACCCGAAGAAATTTCGTCGCTGGTAGCCTTCCTGTGCGGCCCCGGTGCGAGTTATATTACTGGAGAAGTTATTCGCGTGGATGGTGGGCTTGCCATCGGTTGCTGAGGACTGGGTCCGAGGTGACGGCATTATCCTGCCGGTTTTTTTTTTGGAGAGAGAATAATGTCTGATATCAATGCAAAGGTAGTAGAGATTGTCGTTGAGAGGCTCAATGTCGGTGCCGAGACGGTGACTTCAGCGAGCAGCTTCATCAACGACCTGGGAGCTGACTCCCTGGACATCGTTGAGCTGGTGATGGAATTCGAAGAAGCCTTCGATATGACCATCCCCGATGAAGATGCGGAGAACATTCGAACTGTCGGTGATGCCGTAAGCTATATCGAGTCGAAGGTTGACGGTGGCGGCGGAGACGCCGGCGGAGATGCTGGCGGTGAAACAGGGAAAGCCGATGACGATGCCGGCGGAGACGCCGGTGGAGATGCTGGCGGTGAAACAGGGAAAGCCGAAGCCGATGACGATGCCGGCGGAGACGCCGGTGGAGATGCTGGCGGAGACGCCGGTGGAGATGCTGGCGGAGACGCCGGTGGAGATGCTCCTCCAGCCCCTCCCGGAGATGCTGAAGACGCTGGTTGATTCGCTGAGAAGTCACGAATGGGCCCCGATCTGTTTTTCGGTTCCTGGTGTCGGGATTGCGGCTGGACCTCACCGAGGCGTCCTTTCGGGATCCAGGCACTGAAACTATTTTTTTAGAGCGAGCAGAGGTTATTTCAGAGCCATGAGTCGACGTGTTGTTGTTACCGGACTGGGGGCCTCGACCCCTATCGGAACCGGGGTCGAGAAATTCTGGCAGGGCCTGTTGGACTGCCAGAGCGGGGCCAATGTCATCGAGGCCTTCGACACCGAGGCCTTCCAGGTGCATATCGGTGCCGAGGTGAAGGATTTCGATGCAGTCGAATACCTTGGCGGGAAGGCGGCCCGAACCCTCGATCGATTTATTCAGCTGGCCCTCGTCTCGGCCGATCAATCGGTGGCGGACAGCGGTCTCGATTTCGAGAAGGAAGACGTCACCAGGGTCGGCTGCATCTGGGCGTCCGGCATTGGCGGACTTCTCGAGATAGAGGCGACCCATCACGTCTATCTTGACAGGGGGCCGAGGCGGATCAGTCCTTACTTCATTCCGAAGCTGATGATCAACGCGGCCGCCGGGCAGATCGCCATCCGTTTCGCGATCCAGGGGGTTAATTTCGCGGTGACCTCGGCCTGCGCGTCAGCGCAGCATGCTATCGGCCTGGCCTTCAGAAGTATCAAGTGCGGAGAGTCGGATGTCATGATCACCGGCGGCTCCGAGGCCGCGATCACGCCGCTGGGGCTGGGCGGCTTCTGCTCCCTGCGCGCCCTGTCGACTCGAAATGATGACCCGGCGACGGCTTCGCGGCCCTTTACCCTGGACCGGGATGGATTCCTGATGGGTGAAGGAGGCGGAGCCCTGGTCCTGGAAGAGCTTGAGCATGCCCGGGCTCGCGGCGCTGAGATCTATTGCGAGGTTCTCGGCCTCGGAATGACCGATGACGGTTATCATATTTCCGCCCCGGTGCCTGAAGGCACCAACGCTACCCGGGCTATCCAGATGGCCTTGAAGGAGGCGGGCAGGAACCCGGATGAGATTCAGTACATCAATGCCCATGGGACATCGACTCCGCTTAACGACGTGATGGAAACCACGGCTGTTCGGGCTGCCTTTGGTGATCATGCCGACAAGCTCATGATGAGCTCTACCAAGTCACAGGTCGGTCATCTGCTGGGCGCCTCCGGAGCGGTGGAGAGCATAGCCTGCTGCCTTGCCCTGAAAAACCAGATAGCGCCGCCCACGATCAATTACCAGACCCCTGATCCTGAGTGCGATCTCGATTACGTTCCCAACGAACCCCGGGAAGCGGCCATCGACAACCTCATCACGAATTCTTTCGGATTCGGCGGCCACAACGTTACGATGGCCTTCGGGAAAATTTGAGCGGGCCGCAGGAAAGTCGAGCCAGGAAAAGGACAGGGACGTGAGCAAGGTATTATTCATCGCAGATAAGATCAGTGAGGATGCGCTCGAGTTTCTCTCCGGCTGTCCTGACCTGGAGGTTGATAATCGGCCGGGGCTTCCGGTTTCGGAGAAGCTGGAGGCCGTTCGCGCGGCCGATGCGCTTATCGTCCGAAGCGCCACGCACGTGGATGCCGAGCTGCTCGAGGCCGCGGAGTCCCTGTCCCTCGTGGTGCGAGCCGGCGTCGGGGTCGACAATATCGATCTCGATGCCGCCACCCGCAAGGGCGTCGTCGTTCAGAATGTACCGGAGGGTAATACGCGTTCGGCGGCGGAGCATACCATCGCCATGATGCTGGCGCTCTCGCGTAACATTCCGGAGGCCCATCGATCGGTGAAGTCCGGTGAGTGGGACCGGGGCAGGTTCGTCGGTGTGGAGTTGCAGGGCAAGACTCTCGGGGTCATCGGCTTCGGAAAAATTGGCCGCCATGTGGCGCATATGGGCTCCGGGCTGGGACTTGAGATCCTGGCCTTTGACCCGTTCCTCGCGCTGCATATGGCCGAAGAGCTTGGTGTCGAGCTGGTCGCTGATCTTGGCGACCTGGCCTCGCGCTGCGATTATCTCACGGTCCATGTTCCAAAGACCGAGGGTACGAGCGCCCTGATTGGAGCCGATGTGCTGTCGCGGGCCAGGGAAGGCCTGAGGGTGATCAATTGCGCCCGGGGCGGAATTGTCGATGAGGCGGCGCTTCTCGAGGCGATCGAGAGCGGCCGGGTAGCCGGAGCTGCCCTGGATGTCTTCGAGGAGGAGCCCCCGACAAACAGGGAGCTGGTCGATCATCCGGCCGTGGTGGTGACCCCGCATCTCGGAGCATCGACCCGCGAGGCCCAGGTGAATGTCGCCGTTTCCGCCGCGCAGCTTGTCGCCGACTACCTTCAGCATGGAAAGCTTCACAGCCCGGTCAACACGGTCTTCCTGGAGCCGGATCTGCGCGAGCGTCTCGACCCCTACGGTGAGCTCGGACGCCGCCTTGGACGTCTGCTCGCCCAATTCCTCGAGGGCAATCCCAAGAGAATCGTCGTTAAGTATTTCGGCGATATATTCGACGAGCCGCAGAGCCGTAACTTCGTTACCGCCAAGGTGCTGGCCGGTTTTCTCGGTGACCGCTGCTCGCAGCCGGTGAACCAGGTCAACGCCAGGTCGCTGGCGCGGGACCAGGGCCTCGCGGTCGAGGAGGCCAGCGAGGGCAGGAGCCGCTACTTCGCCAACATGATCCGAGTCGAGCTGACCGACAGCTCCGGCGAGAGGAATCTCGGAGGCTCGATCCGCGGCCGCAAGGGAATACGCCTTGTCTCACTCGACAACTATCATTTCGACGCGGTGCTCGAGGGGCAGATGGTGATTTCCGCCAACGAGGACAGGCCTGGAATGATCGGTACGATCGGCCAGGTGCTCTCCTCTCACGCGATGAACATCTCCTCGATGTCGCTCGGCCGTGACCGCAGCGGAGGTACCGCGCTCTCGGTCATCAACCTGGATGCGCCCGAGGTGCAGAAGCTCGCAGCGGTCGCCGAAGATCTCATGCAGGAAGAGGGGATCCTCTGGGCCCGCTGTCTGCAGGCGGACTGAGGGCATAAAAAAAGGGCTCAAACCTGCAAACGGAATGAGCCCGTGGAACGTGGGTTGGGGGCGATCTTGATGGGCGCCGCGCTGAACCTTTCCGGAGTACCGGAGAGTTGCGCTCGATCGACCCGGGCTGTCCTTGCGGGAGCCGCGGGCGGTCGTTTTTCCCCGCGCCATCTAAGAGTAGGACGAGAATGCAGAATCGTCAACTCAGTCGGCCCGGGCATGGACTGCAGCCGCCACTTAAATGCTGTAGCTTATTGATTTGAAAGAGGTTACAGTAATCCTATGAGTCTCCTCGGTTATGTCATCACATGTTCCGTATATGCTGTGCTGGGTGTCTGCACAGCGTGGGTATTTCGTTCTTCGAGGACGATTCGGGAACATCCCTGGTGCCAGTTCTCAGCTCTGCTGATGAGTTTTTTGGCGGCCATTCCCGCCCTTGTGGTGTCCTCGAGGGAGCTCTATATGGAGTTTCATCTCGGTTTCCAGGGGTTTCTCTTCCTGGCCAGCGCGCTCTGCCATGTTCCCGTATGGATTTACATAGCGGTTTTTCACAGCGGCCGGCTGGCGGGTACTTTTTTCCCGGCCTTCACCGCCTCCCGGCTCGACGGGATGCCTTCCGGGGAGCTTTCTCCCATGAAGGAGTGGAAGCTGGTAGAGGAGCACCTGCGGCAGCTCGCGAACAATCCTCTCGATGCCCGTCGCCGGGAGTCCCTGGCGGATTCCTATCTGCGCCTGGGAACGCTTGATTCGGCCATGTCCGAGTACCGCAAGGCGGCCGACAGCCTTGATTCCGGGCCGGAGCAGGCGCGGCTGCTCTACCGGGCGGCCTATGTCTGTGTCGAGCTCCGGATGTCGGTGAAGAAGGCGCTGCCGCTGCTCAGGCGGCTGGTTCGGCTCTATCCCCGCAGCTACTATGCCGCCTATGGCAGGCGTATCCTGAATCGCTACGAGGCCTACGAGGCGGCCGGATTGCTGAACTCCGGAAGCACCGACTGGTGGGATGGTGGCGGAGACCCGCCAGCCTGATTCAGCCGCGCGGGTGGAACTCGGCGTGGAGCCCCTTCAGCTCTGATTTTTCAATGTGGGTGTAGAGCTCGGTGGTCTCCACGTTCACGTGTCCGAGGATCTCCTGGACGATTCGCAGGTCGGCTCGGCCCCGCAGCAGGTGGGTAGCGAGGGAGTGCCTCAGCGTATGAGGGGTGACCTTCTTGGAGAGCCCCGCAAGCAGCGCGTATTTGCGCACCATGGCCGCGATCACCTCCCGGCCCAGCCGCTGTCCGCTGCGGCTGAGGAAGAGCAATTCCTCGTCAGCTTCTCTCAGCAATCCGGGGCGTTCCTTGAGACGGTAGCTTTCGATGGCGTCCAGGCAGGTCTTGCTCGTGGGAACGATCCGCTCGCGGTTGCCCTTGCCCTTGCAATGGATGATTCCCTGGTCGGAACGCACATCCTGCAACCGCAGCCCGCAGGCTTCCGATACCCGCAGTCCCGAGGCGTAGAGGAGCTCGATCATGGCGCGGTCTCGAAGAGAATAGCGTGAGGGGTGCTCAACAATGGCATCCATCAGCCGGGTGACCTCGTCTTCACCCAGGACATCAGGCAGGTATTTTCCCTTGCGGGGGGTCTCGATATGGCGCGCCGGGTTTTCCTCGAGGATTTCCTCCCGTAACAGGAACTTGAGGAACGAGCGCACGGCCGCGAGGCTGCGCTGGATGCTCGAATCACCCCGTCCTCGCTGGCGCTCGGCAATGAGAAAATCAAAGACGTCCTGCTCCGTTGGCAGCTCCTCACCGATTCCAGCGAGAAACCGTCCGCAGTCCCTCCTGTAGGCATCGAGGGTGTGCCAGGACATCCCGCGCTCGATTTCGAGGTAGGAGATGAAGAGCTTGAGGTAGGTATTCAATTCGCTCATGTACAAGAATACATGATTCGCCGGGAATGGACGATGGCCTCCGTACCGGTAAGGTTGGCGGGGCAGTTTTTCGGCCCGGATGTACAACATCTGGTCACTCCTCCATGCTTCTGTACAGGGGCCGTCCGGCGGTCGCTCCCGGGAATTACCCGGAAGGTCGTTCCGGGGCTCTCCAGCCGGTTTCAGGGGGCTCTGAGTGGTGTTATAATCCTGCCTTCATACAGGCGACTGGTTTTTGACGTGTTGGTACACAATGGCTGAAACTCTTAAAACCCGGCTTGGCTCACTCGAGCTGAAGAACCCGATTCTCAGCGCCTCGGGCACCTTTGGTTACGGGAAGGAGGTCGAGTCTTTTATCGACCCATCGGTTTATGGCGGAATTGTAGGCAAGAGCATTTCGCTCGAGCCCCGCAAGGGCAATCCCCTGCCGCGCACCTGGGAGACGGCCTCGGGAATGCTGAATTCCATCGGTCTGCAGAATCCCGGCATCGATGCCTTCATCTCCGACCCCGCCTACCTGCCTCGAATGAGCGCCTACGATACCCGGGTGGTGGTCAACCTCGTCGGGGATACAGTCGATGAGTATGTGGAGATGGCCCGGCGTCTCGATTCCGCGGCCGCGGTCGATGCCCTCGAGCTGAATATCTCCTGTCCGAATTGTCCCCTCGGCGGCATGGAGTTCGGTGTCGATCCCGAGGCGACCCGCCGGCTGGTCGAGGCGGTCAGGGAAAACTTCAGCCGGACGATCATCGCCAAGCTCACCCCCAACGTGACCGATGTGGTCCCCATCGCCCGGGCCGCGGAGGCCGGCGGGGCGGATGCCCTTTCGCTGGTCAATACCTACGTCGGGATGGCGGTCGAGTGGAGACAGCGGCGGCCCCGCCTCGGCGGTATCACCGGGGGGCTCTCAGGCCCGGCCATCAAGCCGCTGGCTTTGCGGCTGGTGTGGCTGGCGGCCCAGAATTGCGAGATACCGATCATCGGTATCGGTGGAATTATGAACACCGATGATATTCTCGAGTTTATAGTCGCTGGCGCGAGCGCCGTACAGATCGGCACGGTTCAGTTTATTCGACCGCGTATCGCCCTGGAAATGATCGATGGGCTCGGCGAAGCCCTTCGGGAGACGGGAGCAGGCTCCATCGGGGAGCTGGTCGGAACGCTCGAGACGGACCGGGATGCCATCACGGTTCGCCAGGCGGATGAAGATGGCGGTGAAGAGGCTCCGGCCGGCGAATAAAACCATGATCAATTTTATCAACAAGATCCTTACCAAGATATTCGGCTCCACCGGTGACCGGGTAAAGAAAGAGCTGCAGCCCGCCGTCGATGAGGTCAACAGTTTCGATGAGTCGACGCGGGCGCTTGACGATGAGGCCCTGGCAGGCAAGACGGAGGAGTTCCGCTCCCGCCTCGCCCGGGGAGAGACGCTCGATGACCTCCTGCCGGAATCTTTCGCGGTCTGCCGGGAAGCATCCCGCCGGGTTCTGCGGACGGCCACAGGTACGCCGATGCGTCATTTTGATGTGCAGATCATGGGAGGGGTGGCCCTGCACAGGGGGCGGATCGCCGAGATGTCGACCGGTGAAGGAAAGACTCTCGTGGCGACCCTGGCCTGCTACCTGAACGCCCTGGAGAAAAAAGGCGTGCACGTGGTGACCGTCAACGACTACCTGGCCCAGCGAGACCGGGACTGGATGGCGCCGCTGTTTGAATTTCTCGGCATGAGCAGCGGCGCGATCCAGGGCGAGATGGACAGCGCCGAAAGGCTCGAGATGTACGCCCGTGACATTACCTACGGTACGAACAACGAGTTCGGCTTTGACTATCTTCGTGACAATATGAAGATCCACCTCGAACAGCAGGTGCAGGGCCGCGGCCGAAATTTCGCCATTGTCGACGAGGTCGACAGCATTCTCGTCGACGAGGCCCGGACTCCGCTGATCATCTCCGGCCCGGCGGAGAAATCGACCGACAAGTACCACGTCGCCGACCGTGTGGCCAAGCGGCTGGTGAAGGGACAGGATTTCGAGCTCAAGGAAAAGGAGCGCTCCATCGTTTTCACAGAGGCCGGGATCGAGAAGGCCGAGGGCCTGGTGGGAGTGAAGAGCTTCTATGTCGGCAAGGACATGGAGTGGCCCCACCTGCTGGAGCAGTCGCTCAAGGCCTATCACGTCTACCATCAGGATGATCACTATCTCATCGACAATGGAGAGGTGAAGATCATCGATGAGTTCACCGGCCGCGCCCTGGAGGGGAGGACCTGGAGTGAGGGCCTTCACCAGGCTGTCGAGGCGAAGGAGGGTCTGCAGATTCGCCGTGAGAACCAGACGCTGGCGACCATCACCCTGCAGAATTATTTCAAGCTCTACTCGAAGCTTGCCGGGATGACCGGTACCGCTCTCACCGAGGCGGCCGAGTTCGACAGCATCTACAAGCTGTCGGTGGCTCCCATCCCGACCAACAAGCCGCTGATTCGAGATGACATACCGGATGTGGTCTACATGACCGCGCGCGAAAAATACTACGCGATCGTCGATGAGATCGTTCGCGTCAATGAGCAGGGACGGCCTGTCCTCGTGGGTACGACCTCCGTAGAGAAGTCGGAGCTGCTCAGCGGCCTGCTCAAGCGCCGCGGCGTCAAGCACTATGTGCTCAACGCCAAGTACCATGACCGTGAGGCGGATATCGTCGCCGACGCCGGCCAGGCCGACCGGGTGACGCTCTCGACCAATATGGCCGGACGCGGAACGGATATCGTGCTGGGGGACGGCGTTGTCGAGAAAGGCGGGCTGCATGTCATCGGCACCGAGCGGCATGAGTCACGGCGGATCGACAACCAGCTCCGCGGACGTTGCGCCCGCCAGGGCGACCCCGGCTCCTCGATCTTTTTCCTCTCTCTCGAGGATGATCTGATGCGTCGCTTCGCCGGTGAGAAGGTCCAGTCCATGCTCAAGAAAATCGGCATGAAGGAGGGAGAGGAGATCTCCCACCCCTGGGTGAGCAGGTCCATCGCCAAGGCCCAGAAGAAGGTCGAGGCTTATCACTTCGATATTCGCAAGAACCTGCTTGAATACGATGGCGTGATGAACGAGCAGCGCACCATTGTCTACGATCAGCGCCAGTCCATCCTCGAGGGCGCGGGGCTCTCCATGATGGTGGAGGGCATGATGGAGAAGATCTGCTCCCTGCAGGTCCCCAAGTATCTCTCGCAGGAGGCGATCGAGGAATCGGTGGAGGCGAATGGAGAGGTCATCGAGGCTTACGATCCGCTGGCGGAGCTCGACACCTGGGCCAGCTCGGTCTACGGGATCGATGGAAATTTCCAGCTCGATGCCGGCAGGAGCCAGGCTGATCATGCCGGGGTGTTCAGCGACAGGATCATGGAAGCCTACCAGGAGCGCTACGTCGAGCGCACCTCCGCCAATGGCGAAGAAAACATGCAGCGGGCGGAACGTTTTATCCTGCTCATGGAGCTCGATGACAAGTGGAAGGACCATCTCCACGCCATGGACACTCTTCGTCACGCGATCGGGCTGCGGGGATACGCGCAGATCGACCCCAAGATAGCCTACAAGCGTGAGGGCTATGAGATGTTCAGCGAGATGCTTGATCGTTTCAGGGCCTCGGTTACCCAGCTTGTCCTGCGTGTCCAGGTCGGCGAGGACGATGAGCAGGAGCTCGACAGCGGGCTCGATGACGCCGAATTTCAGCACAGCGGACTGGCGCCGGGAACGCAGCCCGAGTCTCCCATGCAGGAGGCGAGCGACCCATCGGCCCAGGCTCCCGTCAAGACGATCGTTAACAAGGCGCCCAAGGTGGGGCGCAACGACCCCTGTCTCTGCGGAAGCGGCAAGAAGTTCAAGAAATGCTGCGGCCAGGGCTCCTGAGCTTCCGGTTGGTTGGCGGGGCCTGGAGCAGGAGGTTCTGACTGATGTTACGTTTCAAGACGCTTCCGCTCAGCTGGCTCTGCGATCTTCTCTACCTCTTGTTTTCTCCCGTGGCCGTCATCGGCTGGCTGATCCTGTCGCGGTTCATGACCAGGGACAAGTACCGGCGAGGTTTTTTTCAGAAGCTGGGTTCGGTCGAGCGGCGCGAGGGAGAATCCCGTTCCCTCTGGATACACGCGGTGTCCGTAGGCGAGGTGCTGACAGCTGCCCCTCTTGTCGAGGCGCTTGGCTGCGCCTTCGACGGCTGGGATATCTCCATGTCGGTGTCGACTCCCACGGGATTTGATGCCGCGCGCAAGAGGCTGCCGGGAACGAAGGTGTTTTACGCTCCCTTCGATCTGTCGCCCCTGGTGGCCCGCACCTTCAGTCGGCGCCGGCCTGACGCCCTCGTTCTGCTCGAGCTGGAGGTCTGGCCCAATTTTCTGCTCGAGGCCGGGAGGCGGGGAGTTCCAGTCCTGATCGCCAATGGCCGCCTCAGCGGAGGTTCCTCCAATCGCTACAGCCGCACCGGCTTCCTGGGCCGCTGGCTCTTTTCCATGGTCGACAGGGTCGCCGCCCAGAACGAGGCCTATGCGGATCGCTTCAAGGAGCTGGGAGTCGAGCCCGGGCGGGTCGAGGTGCTCGGCAACCTGAAGCACGATCGGGAGGTAGGCGTGAGCGTCTCCGATGCCGCCGAGCTGCGCGGAGGGCTGGGCTGGAGCGAGGGAGAGCTTGTGATGGTTGGCGGCTGTACGCATCCGGGAGAGGAATCGATTCTGCTGGGTATTCTCTCGCGGCTCCAGGGGGAGCAGCCGGGCCTTCGTCTCGTGCTGGCTCCGCGCCACGTCGAGCGCCTGGCCGCCGAGACTCCCGCCGGCTGGATTCCGCCGGAGGACACCGAGCGATCCTTCACCAGGTGGAGCGACTGGCAGGCCGGGGCCGGCGAGGCGCTCGGAGATTCCGTCCTGGTGGTGGACACGGTGGGCGATCTCGAGAGGATCTACGCCATCGCCGACCTGGCGGTGGTCGGCGGCAGCTTCGTTCCCCATGGAGGGCACAATGTTCTCGAACCCGCCAGCCTCTCGCGGGCCGTTCTCTTCGGACCGCATACGGAGAATTTTGAGGACGAGGTCTCCCTCCTGCTCGCGGGTCGAGGCGGAATCCTGGCTCGGGACCCGGAAGAGCTCGAGAAGGAGCTCGCCGAGCTTCTCGGGGACGCCGAAGAACGCGAGAGGGTGGGGCAAAGGGCAGGCGAGACCTTTTCAGGCCTATCAGGCGCCGTCGAGCGCCATGTCGAGTGGATTGAGCGGGCTTTGTCTCTTTCCAAGCCGAGCGCTACTTGATAGAATCCGCCGTTTATCGAATCAACCAGACGGTGCGGCATCGGTCCCCCAGCCCAGCTTGTCCCCGGTAAAACAGGCGTTTAACCAGAGAAACAGAACATGGCAGAAAGATCCCTTTTTACCTCCGAATCGGTGACCATGGGGCACCCCGACAAGGTCTCCGACCAGATCTCGGACGCGATCCTCGATGACCTGCTGGGCCAGGATCCCAATTCCCGCGTGGCGGTCGAGACGCTGGTTACTACCGGCCTGGCGTTGATCGCGGGAGAGATAACCACCCAGGGCTATTGTGATTTTGACAAGGTGGCGCGCCAGACGATCGAGGAGATTGGCTATACAAATCCCGATATGGGCTTCCACTACGAAGATGTCGCGGTGCTCTCCGCCATTCACGGACAGTCTGGCGATATCGCCCAGGGCGTTGACGAAGGCAAGGGCCTCCACGGCGACCAGGGTGCCGGAGACCAGGGGATGATGTTCGGCTTTGCCTGCAACGAGACTCCGGAGCACATGCCCCTGCCGATCCTGCTCGCTCGCAAGCTTGTCGATGAGCTCGCCAACGCGCGCGAGACCAGCGAGATGTACTTTCTCAGGCCGGATGGTAAGTCACAGGTCACCGTCGAGTATGTAGATGGCGCGCCCGCCCGGGTGGACACGGTCGTCATCTCGACCCAGCACACTCCCGAGGCTGACCTGGAGAAGGATATCAAGCCGAAGATCATCGATGAGCTCATTCGCAAGGTGGTGCCTGGAGAGCTTCTCGATGAGAACACCATCTTCCACGTCAACCCGACCGGGAACTTCGTCAAGGGAGGCCCTGCAGCAGATACGGGCCTGACCGGACGCAAGATCATCGTCGATACCTACGGAGGTCGAGGCCGTCACGGAGGCGGCGCCTTCAGCGGCAAGGATCCCAGCAAGGTCGATCGCAGCGCCGCCTACATGACGCGCTATATCGCCAAGAATATCGTCGCCGCCGGTTTGGCGGATGTCTGCGAGGTGCAGCTATCCTACGCTATCGGTGTCGCCGAGCCCTGCTCGGTTCTCGTTGATACGCAGGGTACGGGGAAGAAGCCGGAGGCGGAGCTCGAGAGGCTGGTTCGCCAGCATTTTCCGCTCACCCCGAAGGAGATCATCAAGACGTTGAACCTGGGCCGTCCGATCTATCTCGACACCGCCAGGCGCGGCCACTTCGGACGACCAGGCCTTCCCTGGGAGCAGACCGACAAGCTTGACGATCTCAGGTAAAAGGGCCCAGGCTTACTGTTCGCAGGCGTAGGACCGCACGCAGTCGAGCGTGTTGTCGGCATCGACGCCGCACTCCTCGTAGGGCGAATAGGGCGGTGGGCCGTTGCCGAAGAGGAAGTTCAGCATGAAGATGCCGTCAGAGATGTCGAGCCGGTTGTCTGCGTTGACATCCGCTCCCGCTGTGCATTCAGGCGGCGCGAATCCCCTGAAGAGGTAGTTGAAGACGCTGATGGCATCGGAGAGATCGGAGCGGGCATCGTTGTTGATGAAGCCCCTGCGGAAGCTGCCCAGGGGCGGAGGACAGCCCGGCTGCACCTGGTAGAGGCCTGCCTCCCCGGCATTGTTTTCGCGCTCGCAGCCGACGGTTGTCTCGAGAAGGCCGTTGGAGTAGTAGCCGTTCTTCCTGTATTCCAGGGCGTATTTTCCGGGGGGAAGGTCACCCAGGACAAAGGAACCGTTGGCAGCAGAGGTCGTGCCCCGGCCCTCCGGATTGGTGACCACCTCCACGCCGCCGAGTCCGGCCCCGGTGGCCGAGTCAACGACCCGTCCTCGCAGGGTTCCTGTGCAGAAGAAGATCTTGCCGTGCTCCCTGACCGGAGTGATGCTGCTGGAGCCGACGATAAAGGTCGTGTTCAGGGAGCCGGGCTGCTCAAGTTCCTCGAGACGCAGGTCGAGTTTCTCCGTGCTGGAGCAGTCGATCGCATTGTTCTTCAGTCGGAAGGTATAGCGCATGAGCTCCTGGGTGGGGGGGGAGCCGGTCGAAGGCAGCAGGTTCTGGCCGAGGAAGGGCGGTACGCGGTCAAAGATGACACCGGTGCGCGAGCGGCATTCCATGGGGCCAGGAAGCAGGTCGATATCGGTCTGGAAGAGCTCGACCTGGTTTCCCAGGGCGGCGACGACATCCATCCCCAGCAGGGCGTCGTCAGGGTCGAGCTCCAGGGTTTCACAGTCAAAGGAGATGCCGATGGAAAAACCGTCGAGCGGATCGGGGTGGCTCGCCAGCGCCCGGATGAGCAGCTGGGGACTCGCACCGCAGAAGGCTCTGCGCCGGTCGAGGGAGAGGATGTTCTCTCCCTTGATGAAGAAGGTTCCATCTCTGAGCTCGGGAGCGATGCTTTGCCCGGCGTTGCTGAAGCGGTTGTAGACGGCGGGGGTTCCGATTCCGTCGACAAGCCGGATGGGGTAGTAGCCTCCCGCGGCTCCCGGGCGCACCCGGAAGCTGAGGCGGGCGATGATTCTCGGGGAGTCCTGCGCCTCGATGGGCTCCAGGTAGTTCTCGCCCGTGGGAGCCTCGAATTCGATGATGACGCCCAGCTGGGCAATGCCAAGCTCGTTGTCGATCCGCGGAGCCACGAACTCGGGCTCGTGCTCGACGAGATGGGTTCCGCAGATTCCGATGTCGGTCAGCTGGAGGACGGCCGAGGGAAAGGTGAGCGCCAGGCTGTAGCCGTGAATGGGCTCATCGTTGGCCGCGGTGATGATCATATGGATTCGGTCTTCTCCTGGATTGCCGGAAGCGTAGCCGACCTGGAGAATGTTTGCCGCGTTGAGGTTCTCGCAGAAGCTTCCGGCAAGGAGAACCAGGAGGCCCAGCAGGAGGCGCGCGAGGATGTCTTTGTTATTCTTGTGGTCCATGTCGGTCTCCTCTTACTCCTGGCAGCCCAGGTTGTCCCGGAAGGTGGGGTCGTTACCCGCCTCGGGGAAAGGCGGCGGCGGCGGCGGGCTGTTCGCTATAAACAGGTAGAACAGCAGGTAGACAGGATCTGAAATATCGAGGATCCCGTCATCGTTGCTGTCGGCCGAGTCCATGCACACCGGCGACGTTCCTCCAAGGAACAGGTAGCGCGCCGCGGACACCGCATCGGTCAGATCAACCTCGGAATTACGATCAAAATCACCCCTGGTGAAGTCGGGGCCGAACGGGAACATCAGCGTGCGGAAGATCGTGCCGTTGCCTGGAAGGCAGACCAGCAGGGTGTTGTCGGAGATCTCGATGCCTCCGACATAGCCGGCCTGGTCGAAGCCGTTGCCAACAGCCTCGAGGCTGATGTCAAAACTTGGCGCTGTGAGAGGACAGGTTCCGGGAGGCCCGTCTCCGTAAAGCTCGCGCACGACACCGTCTTCAAAGCTGGTGAGCAGGGTCTCCCTGAGGGGGTCATAGGTGATGCCCGCGCCGACAGCGACGTCCAGGAACAGGCTTGGCGGCGAGCAGGAGCGGACCAGATTTCCGTTGGTTCTGAAGATGTAGATCTCTCCGCTCGCTCGCTCCGTTGCCACAAAGCGCTGCTGGGAGGGGGCGCTTGCGGGGATGTAGGTCAGTCCGCCGATCCTCGGGTTCTCCAGCTCGGCTGGAAAGCGCAGGTTGATGGTTGTTCCCGAGCCCGGGTCCGCAAGGCTTGACAGGCGCAGGCGGTTGTCTGAGGTGTTGGCTACCGCGATGAAATCTTCGTAGAGCTGAGGGGGGAAGCCGAGCTGGATTGCCGGGACAAAGGCGATGCCACCGGGGTTGGCCCAGGGACTCGGGAAGCTGTCCTCGGAGGTTTCACTGAGGTCCGACTCGAGAACCGAGATCGTTCCTGTCTCGTCGTCGGTCACGTAGATCTTGTCCAGTCCCGGCACGAGTGCCAGGTCGTAGCAGCCGTGAGTTGGAGCCGTGGTCCAGCTGATGACGCCTCCGGGGCCGACGACGGTGGAACATTCACAGCCGACCGGGCTAAATAATCCGCCATTGGCCGCCCGCAGGGCGTAGACCGAGGAGCCGTTGATCGGCGTTGAGTCGACGTAGCTCGTGGCGTCTCCCGCGACGGTGGCGAAGGCGACGCCGTTTCTGAGTAGCTGGATGGACCCTTCGTAGGCGCCATCGGCTCCCGCGCCGTTGTTGATCCAGTTGAGGACGACCTGGCTGGTGATGGTCAGGCTGCAGGAGAGCTGGCTGGGGGGGATGACCTCGGGTATGACCTGCTCGATCTGGTAGATTCGTCCGGAGCCTCCGATGACGGCGAAACGATTCTGTCCCGCGCCGACAAGGTAGGGAACGATTCCTCTCAGGTCGAGCTCGGGGACCTGGCCGAGAGGGACCTCGATCCCGGTACGTTCGGCGCTCTGCTCACCGTTCAGCGGGACGCCGTCGGTCGATAGCTGGATGATTTTCGAGGCTCCCTGGTCAAGGATGCTCCCGTAGGTGATGTAGAGCACGAGCGCTTCGTTGTCGAAGGAGAGTCCCTGTCCGCGGATCAGGGTGTCATCGTTGAGCTTGTCCGGCAGGAGGAGGGAGCGAGTGACGCTTCCATCAAAGGCGATGCGCAGCACCTTGTCCCTGTTGATGTCGAGGGTCCAGAGCTGGCCCGAGACAATATCGAAGCTCAGGCCGAAGAGGCTGGCTCCCTCTTCGCCCTCGAGATCTATCGAGAAGCTGAAGGCCGGGTTCACGCTTCCACTCTCGTCAACGGCTCGCACCTCGTAGCCCTGCTGTCCCCTGGGTCCGGTGAGCGAGAGGACGAATAGGTTTCCGGTGGGATCGTGAAAGGCGATGCCCCGGTTGAGAGACATGTTGCTCTCGGCGATGCTGCCGCTGGGGTGAGGGTTCTCCACCGTTTCGATGACGGTGTTGAGGTCGCGGCTCAGATGGTAGATGCGGTGGTTCTCGACAGAGCTGCCGTTGGCGCCCAGGATCCAGAAGGTTCCATCCCGGGAGTCTTCAGCCATATCGATGAGCTCCCTGTTGGACGAACTCAGGGTGTCGCTGACAGCGGCCAGGTCTCCATTGGCGGCCTCCAGCCCTGGAGCAGCCAGGCCGAATACGGCCAGGATGACCCAGAGGCGGATCAGCAACCCTTTCGGGGTAGAGGTCCTGCAGGTATCTTTAGACATCGGTTACCGCCCTTTATTCGCAAGAGGGGTCTCGCGGGTTTCCCTCTCGGAAATGTTCACAACTACTTCAGCGGGAAAAACAGGGGATCATTGGCAAAGTCATATGGAGAAAACCCGCCAACCTGCAGAGAGTCCCGGCCCAGGGTATCAGGCCCCGCCGGAACGTGGAATTCGTTGTCAGCCGATCTTTCAAGGTCGAAGAGGCGTATCCAGAGAGACCACTTGGAAGGTCATTCAATCGCCGTTTCGACAATCAAACCCAGAGATTTGAACTTCAAGTACTCAATTATAGGCTTCTGTATGGTACTGACCAACCGGAAATCGGTTTCGGCCATTTACAGGCAGGTGAGATTCTCCCTTTCTACCTTTGGCGTTTAGGGTTAGACTCCCCGCCGATGGAATTCAGGAGCCCTCAATGCCTCTATGGAGATAGGCAAAATGAGCGAAAAAAACCCGAACACAGTGGCAATTCAAGCTTTACCGGAGCATGTCGGTGAAGAGGTCAGCATCGCAGGCTGGCTGTTCAACAGGCGCTCGAAGGGGAAAATTCACTTCCTGCAGTTTCGTGACGGCAGCGGCAGAGTCCAGGCGATCATGGGCAAGGGCGACGTCAGCGAGGAGCTTTTTGAGCGCTGCGCCCATCTTTCCTACGAGTCCTCAGTGATTGTGACCGGAACGGTCGCGGCTGACGAGAGAGCCCCCAGCGGGGTTGAGCTGCAGGCCTCGGGTATCGAGGTTCTGCAGGAGCCGACGAGCGAGTATCCCATCTCGAAGACCTCTGATATCGGCCCCGATTTTCTCCTTCGCCATCGGCATCTCTGGCTGCGCCAGAGCAAGCAACATGCGATTCTGCGGGTACGTGACGCGGTGATTACGGCCATCCGGAACTTCTTCGGTGAGCGGGATTTCGTCTGCGTTGACGCCCCGATCTTCACTCCGAACGCCTGCGAGGGTACGACCAATCTTTTCGAGGTCGAGTATTTCGATGAGAAGGCCTATCTCACCCAGAGCGGTCAGCTCTATATGGAGGCCGCGGCGATGGCTTTCGGCAAGGCCTATTGCTTTGGACCGACCTTTCGAGCCGAGAAGTCAAAGACGCGCCGGCATCTCACCGAGTTCTGGATGGTAGAGCCGGAGGTGGCCTTCGCCGATCTCGATGACATCATGGACCTGGCGGAAGAATTCGTTTCCTCGATCATCCAGTATGTCCTCGAGCACCGTCGCGCCGAGCTCGACGTACTCGAGCGTGAGACCTCCCTGCTGGAGAAGGTCGCGGCTCCTTTTCCGCGCATTTCGTATTCCGAGGCAGTCTCGATCCTGAACGAGAAGGGGATCGATTTCGAGGAGGGGGGAGATTTCGGAGCTCCTGATGAGACGGCGCTCTCCGAGCACTTCGAGAGCCCGGTGCTTGTGCATCGCTATCCCTCGGCGGTGAAGGCCTTCTACATGAAGAGGGACCCGGAGGACGAGAACTACGCTCTCTGCGTCGACATGCTGGCGCCCGAGGGAGTCGGCGAGATCATCGGCGGAGGGCAGCGCGAGGACGACCTGCAGGTCCTCGAGGCGGGAATTGACAAGCATGGATTGCCGCGCGAAGCTTTCGAGTGGTATATGGACCTGCGGCGTTACGGTACGGTTCCGCACGCTGGCTTCGGACTCGGTCTCGAGCGGACGGTGGCCTGGATCTGCGGCACCGAGCATGTTCGCGAGTGCATTCCTTTTCCAAGGATGCTTTACAGGATCTACCCCTGATATCCGGCGGTCGGTTTTTTCCCTGGACTCCGCGGAGTGGGTTACCCATGAAGACCGGTATTTTCGGCGGCACCTTCAACCCGGTTCATCTCGGACACCTTGCCGTTTGCGAGGCGGCGCGCGCCGCGCATGGTCTCGGCCGCGTTCTCCTGGTTCCATCGGGATCTCCTCCGCACAAGCAGAATGAGCAGGAGCTGGTGCCGGGCGCCCGGCGGTTGGAGATGGTACGCATCGCGGTTGAAGGTAGAGATCTCCTGGAGCCGAGCCCGGTCGAGGTCGAGCGCTCCGGGCCGAGCTATATGGTCGACACATTGGAGATCCTCCAGCGGCAGTATCCCGAAGATGAGCTCTTCCTGGTGGTGGGCGGAGATACGGTGGGGGAGCTGAGCACCTGGTACAGCTGGCAACGGCTCTTTGAGCTCTCCCGGATTGTTGCGGTCAACCGGCCGGGCTTCAGCCCCGACTTTGACGACCCCGTCCTCGCGCAGCTCAGCGCAGAAATCCTCCGGCAGTGCGCCGCCGACATGGTGGAGATGGATGAGGTCGATATTTCCAGTACCTGGATTCGCCGGGCGGCGGCGAGGGGAGAGGAGCTCGCGAATTGGGTGCCGCCAGGGGTCAGCGACTATATCCGCGATCACGGCCTCTACTCCTCCTGATCGACACAACCCTTTTAATTAAAAGATGTTGTGAAGAGTCTCGGCGGGGTAATAAGCTTGCACCAGGGGGGAGTGGGTTAAGCTTTCCGTTTTGGGGTTCTCCGCTGTAGAGATCGTTTTTACAAGGGTAGTTGTCATGGCGACCGTGGTCGGAATACCGCGTGAAATCAAGGAAGACGAAGGCCGGGTCGCGATCGCTCCAGCTGGCGTGCATGTGCTTGCCCAGGCCGGTCAGCAGGTGCTGATCGAGTTCGGCGCGGGACTCGGAAGCGGTATCACCGACGAGGAGTTCAGCGAGGCCGGGGCCGAGATGGTCGCCCGCGAAGAGGTCTTTTCCCGCGGTGAGATTATCGTCAAGGTCAAGGAGCCCCTGGTGGAGGAGTATGACCTTCTGCGCCCCGGGCAGGTTGTCTTTACCTTCTTCCATTTTGCCGCCTCGCGGGAGCTGCTCGACGCCATGCTCGAGCGGGAGGTGACCTGTGTCGCCTACGAGACGATTCGTGACCGGGCGGGGCAGCTGCCGATTCTCACTCCGATGAGCGAGGTTGCCGGCCGAATGGCCGTATTCGAGGGTTCCAGGCATCTCGAGAGCCATTCCGGCGGACGAGGAGTTCTCGTTTCCGGAGTTCCGGGAGTCGAGCCGGCCAAGATCGTCATTCTCGGCGGCGGTGTTGTCGGGCTCAACGCGGCCAAGATCGCGGCCGGAACCGGGGCCCAGGTGACGATTTTCGATGTTTCGCACGACCGGCTGCGCTACCTCGACGATATTCTTCCAGCCAATGTAACGACCCTCTATTCGAACCCCCTGCTGGTGCGCAAGAAGGTGCGCCAGGCGGACCTGGTGATCGGGGCCGTGCTGGTTGCCGGAGCGAAGGCGCCGGTTCTCGTCAGGCGCGAAGATGTGAAAGAGATGAAGGACGCCTCTGTTCTTATCGATGTGGCTGTCGACCAGGGCGGCTGTATCGAGACCTGCCGCCCGACAACGCATAGCGAGCCGACCTATGTCGAGGAGGGAGTCCTCCATTATTGCGTCGCCAATATGCCCGGCGCGGTCGCTCGGACCTCGACCTTTGCGCTGACCAATGTTACCCTGCCGTACCTTGAGGTGCTCGCCAGGGAGGGGATCGAGGGGTTTCTCGGTTTTGGAGAACATGTGGCCGCCGGGCTGAATGCCCACGGGGGTCGGGTATACCACGAGGGCGTCGCGGAAAGTTTCGACCTGCCGCTGGAGCCCATCGCTTCACTGCTGAGTAATAACGGTTAAGACAAGGGGCGGTTTTCCCTGAGAGATTGAGAATAGAGTCTGAGAGATGGGAATCAAGGCACCCGTAGATCTGGATGTCATCTATCGGCCGATCGAGGCCGAGATGGCTCGGCTGGACGCGTTTCTGCGCGATGAGTTCCGGGCCGAGGAGCCCTTCATTCATGAGCTCCTCGAGCATGTTGCCGGCTTTGGCGGCAAGCGACTGCGCCCGGCCCTGCTGTTTCTCTGTACACGCCTGGTCGGTGCCGAGGTCAGTGATGATGCCATTCGTATCGGCGGGGTCATCGAGATGGTGCATACCGCCACGCTGGTACATGATGACCTTCTCGATGGCGCCCAGATGCGCCGCCGGGTTGATACGGTCCACGAGCGCTGGGGCGAACGCCCCTCGATCCTCATCGGAGACTTCATCTATTCAAAGGCGTTTCACTTGTCGACCTCGGTCGATGGCATGGCCGCGGCGCTGTCGGAGGCCACCAACAGGATCTGCGCCGGAGAGCTGCTCCAGATCGGGAGCCGCTTCAACAGCGGCCTTTGCGAGGGCACCTATTTCGAGATCATCAGGAAGAAGACGGCTGTTCTCCATGCCCTGGCCTGTGAGCTCGGCGGCGTATTCTCCGGACTTGATGCCGCCAGCTCGAAGGCGCTCGGCGGTGTCGGCATGGACCTTGGCATGGCCTTCCAGGTGGTCGACGACTGCCTGGATTACGCCGGAGAGGAGACCGTTGTCGGTAAGAGCCTTGGAACGGACCTTCGCCAGGGTAAGCTCACCTTGCCGCTGATCTATCTCAGAGACAGCCTTGATGAGGCTGATACACGATGGCTCCAGGAGGCTCTCTCGGGTCCGATGGAGGAGGAGGTCGAGGCCCGGATTCATGAGATGGTTCGAAATGGCGGAGTTCTCGTCCGCTCCTTCGAGCGCGCGCAGGCGTTCGTGCAGAGCGCCCGGGCTGCGCTGGATGAGGTCTGCTCGCTCGACGTGGAGGTGTCCGGAGTTGTGCGCCAGAGCCTGGAGCTGGCCGCTGATTTTGTGACCAGCAGGGATCTCTGAGGCGCCGTCTCCGGCGAGGCACCCGGCGTTCAGTCCTCGAGCTTCCAGTGCCCGCTTCGTCCCCCGCGTTTTTCCAGCAGGCGAATCTCCTCGATCGACATGCCCCGGTCGATGGCCTTGCACATGTCGTAGACGGTCAATGCCGCGATGGAGACGGCCGTCAGGGCCTCCATCTCGACTCCCGTTCTCGCCGTCACCGTGACCCCGGCCTCGACCAGGAGCAGGGCGTCGCCGCCTTCGGCGTCTCCTTCGGATTCCCAGCTGAAGGTGATCTCCGCGTGTTCGAGCGGCAGGGGATGGCACAGGGGGATCAGGTCACTGGTGCGTTTGGCTGCCTGGATGCCTGCCAGCCGGGCGGTTGCCAGCACCGCTCCCTTGGGGTTGGTCTCTCCGGTAACCTGTTCCCGGGTTTCCGGGCTCATGCGGATGCGGGCCCCGGCTCTGGCGACCCGCCGGGTGGAATCCTTTTCTCCTACATCGACCATCCTGGCCTCTCCGGAGGAGTCCAGGTGCGTGAGTTTCTCGGGTTTCATGACGCCATCCTTGCCTCGCAGGGGCCAGTAGTCAAGCGGCAGGCTGCCGCGGCGGCGGGAAGGCCGTCTCGCGTGCTTGACCCGCTGCGCAGAGAAACTACAATCTTCTCGCGGGAAGATGGGTTTATCCATGCTGTTAAGAGGGTTCTAAAGGCCTATGTCAATTATCCAGAAGCTGCCGAGCGATATTGTGAACCGGATCGCTGCGGGCGAGGTGATCGAGAGACCGGCGAGCGTTATCAAGGAGCTCGTGGAGAACTCCATCGACGCCGGAGCTACCGAGATCCTCATCGATCTTGAGGATGGCGGCTGCAAGCGGTTGACGGTCCGTGACAATGGGTGCGGGATGGATCCGTCCGATCTGCAGATGGCCTTTGAGAGCCATTCGACGAGCAAGCTCGACACGGCTGGCTTCCGGGAGGGTATGTTCGGCGTCGGCACCCTCGGTTTTCGCGGCGAGGCTCTGCCAAGCATTGGCTCTGTCGCCGAGGTCGAGGCCGTTTCCCGCACGCCGAAGGGGGAGCACGCCTATCGCTACCGGCTCGATGGGCAGCCGCCGGAGCCTGCGGCCGGGGAGCCGGGAACGGTGCTGGAGGTCAGGAACCTCTTCTCCAGGCTTCCGGCGAGACGGAAGTTTCTGCGCCGCCCGACCACCGAGCTCTCCCACATTATCCAGCAGGTCACGAGGATCGCCCTGGCCTACCCGGGGGTCTCCTTCCTGGTCACCAATATGGGCAAACGCTCCCTCGACCTGGCCTCCTGCGATACGCTCCGCGAGCGGCTCGGGCAGATTCTCGGACCTGATAAGCTCGAAAATCTCATCGAGGTGGCGCAGCGCGGCGATGAGAATTCACCTCACCTCCATGGCTTCATCAGCGCGCCTGCGCTTCGCCGGGGGGATACGCGGATGCAGAATTTTTTCGTCAACGGCAGGTGGGTCCGAGACCGGCTCTTTACCGCGGCGCTTCGCGCTGCCTACAAGGGCTACCTGATTCCTGGAAAGCATCCCCTGGCCTATCTCTTCTTTGAATTTCCGGCTGAGGCGGTCGATGTCAACGTGCATCCGACCAAGTCCGAGGTTCGCTTCAGGAATCCCGGGCTGATGTATCCACTGGTCTACAATGTGGTCAGCCGGGCCCTCGAACCCGAAGACCGTTCGCAGGAGGCGGCGGATGACTCGGGCTCGGCCGCGAAGGCCGGGATTGAGCAGGCGGCGCTGGATTTTTTCGCCAACCCGCCGCCCTCAGCCCGGGGCGCCTCCGCTGGCGGCTCCGGAGGCCCTGTCGCCGGAGCCGGCTGGAGCGCCGCGGGAGGTACGCGGGAGGCCGTCGAGGCGAGGCGGGAGCTTCCCTCGGTTGAGTCGCCTGGCCGGGTCTTCCAGCTGCTCAATTCCTTTATCCTGGTGGAGGAAGAGGACGGCATCCTGCTGATTGACCAGCATGCCCTGCACGAAAAAATTCTCTTCGAGGGAATCTATCGCCAGCTGCTCGAGGGTGACGTCGTTCAGCAGAAGCTGCTGGTTCCCGAGGTCCTGGCGCTCTCGGTTGAGCAGGTGCCCCTGCTGGAAGATGGCTGCCGTCTGCTGGGGGCCTGCGGGTACGAGGCCGAGCCCTTCGGAGAGGCAGAGGTTGCGATCAGGGCAGTGCCGGAGCTCTTCGAGGGCAAGAGGCGCAAGAGCCGGGTGGCGGAGATCTGCCAGGAGGTCTTCAGCTGGCTTGAGCTTGAAGGAGACCGGTATCTCAGCGATGATGAGACTCCTGAGCTCCTCGAACAGAGATTGCGGGCTCTCGCCAGCCTGATGGCCTGTAAGCGGGCGGTCAAGGCCGGTGACCGGTTGAGCCCGGAGGAGATCGACAGCCTGCTCGAGCATGGTGACCTCGCCATGGATCCGAGGAATTGCCCTCACGGCCGGCCGACGATGGTTCGTCTCAGCCGCCGGGAGCTTGACAGCAGCTTTGACAGGAAATAAGGCTCGGGTGGTCATGATCCAGAACAATCAGCCTGCTCTTTTTGAGCGTTTCGCGTTGGACGGACCGATGTCCCTGTCGGTCAATTCCAACAGGAAGCTGAAGAACATCATCGTCAAGATGTTCGTTCTCGCTGATCTCGATGAGAGCTATACCAGCCGCTCGCTGGTGCCGATGGTCCTGCGTCGCGGCACGACCCGCCTGCCGGACATGCAGGCGCTCAGGCGCTATCGCGAGAGCCTCTACGGTTGTATCCTGGGCTCCTCGGTCATCAAGGTCGGGGAGTGGCAGGTGGCGGTGTTTTCGCTCGATATCGTCAACGAGGCCTTCCTGCCCGGAGAAGAGAGCCTCCTCGAGAAAGGGCTCGAGCTGCTGCGGGAGCTTATCTTCGATCCCCTGGTTGAGGATGGAGCGTTCAGCGCGGATTACGTGGCTCGAGAGAAGGAGCTGCTCGCCACCAATATTCGCTCAAACATCGATGATAAGAGCGAGTACGCGGTGCTGCGCTGCACGGAGGAGATGTGTGCCGGGGAGCCCTATCGCCGCCATGAGATGGGAAATCTCGATGAGATCGCTGGAATCGAGCCCGGTGCTCTGATGGATTTCTACAGGGACTGGTCCTCGAGCGCTCCCCTCTCTCTCTATGTTTGCGGAGATGTCGATCCGGTCCAGGTTCGAGAAAGGGTAGCCGCGGCCTTCTCTTTCGAGCGCTCAGAGACGAAGACTCTGTCGGAGCTTCCAGCTGCCGTGGAGGTCGGTGAGGTGAGGGAGGTCCGCGAGCAATTCGAGGTTAACCAGGCGAAGCTGGTTCTGGGCTTCCGTCACGGCATCCGTCCCGGAGATGATGCCTATGAGGCCCTGCTGCTGCTGAACGCCGTCCTGGGCGGCTTCTCGCATTCGAAGCTGTTTCAGAATGTTCGCGAGAAGGCGAGCCTTGCCTATTCGGCCCACTCCTGGGTCGAGCGTACCAAGGGCCTTCTCTATATGTCCTGCGGCATCGCTACCGAGAATTACGAACAGGCGCTGGAGATCTCCCTGGCCCAGTTGGAAGCCATCAGCGAGGGTGAGATCAGCGACAGGGAATTCGACGCTTCCCTGAAGACGATCCTCAACCAGAACCGTATGCTGGAGGATAATTTCCCGGCGCTGGTGGGTAGCGATTTCATCTGGCGGCTTCACGGCGGGGAGCTTGACCTCGCGGGGCTGCGCGAACGCCTGGAGAAGGTCAGCAGGGATGACATCTCTGCCGCGGCCGCCACGATTCGCCACGACACGACCTATTTTCTGCACTCTTGAGGATTGGGCTTTCCCCCTGGACTGGATTCAAAACGATGACCCGCCTTGAACTTGAAAAACTGAGCAACCTCACCTTGAAGGAGGAGGTCTACAGGACGACCTTGCCCTCGGGACTCGAGGTTTCTTTCTGTCCGAAGCCCGGCTTTCAGAAGCGCTACGCCTGCTATTCGACGCGCTTCGGGTCGATCGACAATGAGTTCACCGGCAGCGGTGGAGAGTCCCTGCGGGTACCCGATGGGATCGCTCACTTTCTCGAGCACACCCTGTTTGAGACTCCCAGGGGCAACGCCTCCGATCTGTTCGCGCTCAACGGGGCCTCAAATAACGCCAGCACCTCCTTTACCCAGACGACCTATCTCTTTGCCGCCAGCGACCGCTTCTGGGACAACCTCGGCCTGCTGATCGATTTCGTCGAGGACCCCTGCTTCCAGGACGATAAGGTCGAGAAGGAGCGTGGAATCATCGAGCAGGAGATCAAGGGCTATGATGATAATCCGGGCTGGGTCAATTATCGCGGGCTGCTCGGCAATCTCTTCAGCGAGCATCCGGTGCGAATCGATATCGCCGGAACGGTCGAGACGATCGCGGAGATTGACACCGCCACCTTGCAGAGCTGCTACGACCGCTTTTACCACCCCTCGAATATGCATCTCTTCGTGGTCGGAGATCTCGATCGGCAGGAGCTCTTTGAGTTCGTGGCCGGGAGATCGCGTGCTGGCGAGGCGTTAGAGGGTGAGCTCGAGAGAAAATACCCGGCCGAGCCTGCCGAGGTGTTCAAGGCCGAGAGCGAGGTGGAGATGGACGTGGCCGCCGCCAAGTTCATTCTCGGCTTCAAGGAGATCGGGGTTCCTCTCGCAGGGGAGGATCTGGTGCGCAGGGAGTTGCTCAGCGATCTTGGTCTCGACCTGCTCTTCGGCAGCTCCAGCGACCTCTTCCGGGAATTGTACGAGAAACAGCTCGTTCACGATGAGCTCTGGAGCGGCTACGACACACTTGGTGGGGTGGCCTACGCCATGGTGGGAGGTGATACGTCCAGCCCGGATGAATTCCCCGGCCGTCTCCTGGATGGGATTGAGAGCTGCCTCGGTGAGGCGCTCAGCCGGGACCACTTTGAGCGCAAGAAGAGGCAACTCATCGGAGATTTCGTTCGTCGCTTCAGCAGCCTGGAGTTTATCGCCCACGGCTTCACCACCTACCTGTTTCGCGACTTCGACCTTTTTTCACTTATTGATCTGATCAACGGGCTGGACAGGGAGATGCTCGAGGAGCATCTCCGCTCCCTTCTTGACCCGGCCCGGCATTCGATCTTCAAGATCATCCCCCGGAGCAGTTGAGTCGCTATGGCCAGGACAGCGGAGAGCTTGAACGATGATGGTTGAACCCGAAGACAAGGAGATGCCGGCCGGCATTCCCTGCCTGGTCTGTCCCGAGACCCACCTGCCCCTGGAGCCAGCCTCCGCGGAGCTTCTCGAGAGCCTGGCAGAGCGCCAGCGCCGGGGGAAGCTCGCGACCATTGGAGGCGAGGTCATCGATGAGCTTCCAACAGGAGCCTGGGTTCGCGGCGATGGGGCGCTGCTCTACCTGGTGATCGATAGCATCTCCAGGATGGTCATCGAGGATGCGATCAACCTGGAGGAAGAGGACTCGGCTGCCGGGGAATAAACCCCGGCGTCAGGATTCGTATTTTCCGACGGCCGCCGCCGTTTTCAGGATCTCCATCGACAGGTTGTCGCCTTCAAGGCCAAGTTCGGCTGTCTCGCCGGCATTGATCTGGCCGAGGATGATCATTTCAGAGATGGGGTCCTCGATTCTTTCCTCGAGAACCCGGCGGATCCCGCGGGCCCCGGTCCTGTCGTCAAAACCATTGTCGATCAGGCACCGCTTCGCCTCCTCGGTGACCTCCAGCTTGAACTCCTTGGCCACCAGGCGCTCTTCCACCTTCGCCAGCTCGAGATCAAAAATCTTCGTAATCTCCGCGTGGGTAAGGAATCCGAAGGGTACGATCGCATCGATCCGGTTCAGGAACTCCGGCCTGAAGTGGTTGTCGAGGGCATCTGTGACGAAGGTCTGGATGCTTCCATCATCATCGGAATCTTGAGAGCCGGGATGGAAGCCCAGGGAGCCCTGGTCGAGAGTGGCCCTGGTTCCAAGGTTCGAGGTCATGATCAGGATTGTATTTTTGAAATCGATGGTTCGCCCGAAGCCATCGGTCAGGCGGCCCTCTTCGAGGATCTGCAGCAGCATATTGGCCATGTCCGGGTGCGCCTTCTCGATTTCGTCGAGCAGCACGACGGAATAGGGCTTCCGGCGGATCTTTTCTGTAAGCTGGCCGCCTTCCTCGTAGCCAACGTAGCCCGGCGGTGAGCCGATAAGCCGGCTGATGCTGTGCTGCTCCATATATTCCGACATGTCGAGGACCATCATCGCCTCCGGATCGCCGAAGAGGAAGTTGGCGAGGGCCTTGGCAAGGAGGGTCTTGCCGACTCCCGATGGCCCGACAAAGATGAACGAGCCCATGGGACGGTTGGGGTCTTTCAGGCCGGCGCGTGAGCGGCGGATGGCGCGGCTGGTCCTGGAGACCGCGAGATCCTGCCCTACAACGGTCTTGTGCAGTATTTCCTCGAGTCTTGCCAGCCGATCACTTTCTTTTTCTTCGAGGTTGGAGAGGTTGATTCCGGTCATCTGGGAGATGGTGTCCCGTACCGTATTGGCCGTGACCTCGCCGTCGATTTCCCGGGAGCTCCTCTTCCACTTCAGGATTTCCTCGTCCTTGTTGACCTTGAGTCTCTCGACCTTGTCCCTGATGGAGGCGGCCAGCTCAAAGTCCTGGCTGTGGACCGCGTCGTCCTTGTCGCCCTCGAAGCGATCGATGTCGACCTCGAGCTCGGTCAGGTCGGGAGGCCTGGTGGTTCTCTCCAGCCTCTCTTTCGAGCAGGCCTCATCGATCACGTCGATCGCCTTGTCGGGAAGATAGCGTCCCGAGATATACCGATGGGAGAGCTCGACGGCCGCCTCGATCGCTTCGTCGCTGATGCGAATCCTGTGATGGCCTTCAAACCCATCCCGCAATCCCCGGAGGATCTCGACAGTCTCTCCCTGGGAGGGAGGGTCGATGATGACGGTCTGGAACCGGCGCTCCATGGCGCCGTCTTTTTCTATGTGTTTGCGGTATTCATCAAGGGTGGTGGCGCCGATGCACTGGATCTCTCCGCGTGAGAGCGGGGGCTTGAGGATGTTGGCGGCGTCCAGGGAGCTCTCCGACGCGCCGGCTCCCATCATGGTGTGGACCTCATCGATAAAGAGAATGATGTTCTTGGCCTCGATGACCTCCTTGATGATGTTCTTGAGGCGCTTCTCAAATTCTCCCCTGTACTTCGTTCCCGCCAGCACGGCGGCGAGGTCAAGATTGATCACGCGCTTGTCGGAGAGCATCTCGGGAATGTTGTGGTCCGCGATACGCTGGGCAAGGCCCTCGATGATCGCCGTCTTTCCGACGCCGGGTTCGCCGATGACCACGGGGTTGTTCTTGGTCTTGCGGCTGAGGATCTGGATGATTCTCTGGATTTCTGAGTCTCGGCCGATCACCGGATCGAGCTTGTTGAGCGTGGCCTGGGTTGTCAGGTCAATGCTGAATGAATCGAGGACAGCCAGCTTCGGGCCGCCGGTTTTCGGGAAACTGTAGTTGTCCTGTTTCGGATGTTCTTCGTCGGGGTTGGGTCCAAGCATTGACATGATAGTGCTCTCGATGTTTTCTCCATTCAGATTGAGGTCTCGGAGTATTCGCGCTCCGGCCCCTTCCTCTTCCCTGATCACTCCAACCAGGATGTGTTCGGTGGAAACGAACGAATGTCCGTTGCGCGCCGCCTGTTCGCTCGCGATCTGGATGCATCGCTTGGCATGGGGGGTGAAGGGAATCGCATCCTCGCGCGGCCTCACCTCGATCCCGGCAAGGCTCTCTTCGATCAGGTGCTGCATCCTGTCGAGATCAACCTCTTCTTTCAGCAGCGCCTGGATCGCTATGCTGCCTCGCTGGGATACGATAGCGTGGAGGAAGTGCTGGGTGTCGACGTAGTCGTGTGAACGATTACGGGCAGCCTCACCGGCCGCCAGGAGCACCTTTTCAGCTCGTTCAGTGAACTTTACAGCCATAAAACCTGTACCTTGCCTAGCCTTGGTTTTTTGCCTCGATGGCGCGAGGGTTCGACATTCGAGTCCTTGTTCGAGCCGAAGAAATCTATCCTACCCAGTGAAGTTTGCAAGTCGCCCTGGAAGCGATAAGGCCAGATCCCGCCTGATCAGGTGCTTTTCCAGCTTCTGTGCCCGCTTAAATTATTTAAGGGATGACCCCAATAATGCGAAAAGTCGGGTTATAGGTATTCGCCGCGGCCGGAGCCATCTGAGGCGGCTCGGAAGCGGTTCGTGATTCGGAAAAGTGACATCCCCGAGGCGTGAAGACTACCGGCCAGTCTGAATTTGGGGCGATCCAGAGATGAAAACCGCCAGTTTCCAGGGCAGAAATCGCTCTCAACGACCTGTTCCACGGAGCAAATACTCACAGCGAGTCAGCCCGGGAAACCTAAGCTCTTTTAATAAAAAGCTTTAAGAGAAAATGCCCGGCTGTGAAAAAACTGTGGAATTTGCAAGCGGTGGTCTTGACTAGAAATTCAACAACGGCTATATTTGCTGCTGTTCGAGACGGGTAATACCGCTTCGGACCCAAATCTAAATATTAGCTTTCTCTTCACTTCTTTTCTAAGGGCGTCTTAACTCCTCTGAGACGTCCTTCTTTTTTGTCCGCATTTTCCTGTGCGGGCAATATCGCAGGTCTGGAAAAACCTCTTCCAGGCCATGCGGTTCTCTCACCAGCCGACTTCAGGGGCGGGATTCGATGGGGGTCAGATCCCGGCGTTGAAGACCTTCCACTCGTCTGCGAACCAGACCAGTTGTTTGATGTAAAAGATGAAGGGAACAGGAGTTCCGTCAATCTTTAACAGCAGCTGGCTCTGGCTCATGGTGGGCACCTTCTTTTTGAAGATGCCGTTGTTGGGGGTGAAGGTCATCTTGCCGGGGACGAATTCGTGCTCGAATTTCTTGTCCTTGATGGCCTTGAGCGTCTGGGTGACGGCATCCAGGTTCTGCGACTCAAGCGAGACGCCGAGGATATTGTAGCCGCCGCTGGTAAGAATGGCTTGCAGGTCCGCGTCGACGATCATGAACTTCCTGACCTCGTCGGGATTTCCAGTTTCAAAGGCCCTTCCCAGGAGGATCATTCTGTTCTTCAGGGAAGCCAGCAGCTCTTTTTCATCGCCTGACTCTGGAGGAGCTTCCGTTTTCGCAGGCTCAGGCACCTCTGCAGGCTTCTTTTCCGGTTCCGGTTCTTTACCGGCGGCTGCGGCCACCGGCTCTTCAGGTTGGATGTTCTTTCGAAGCTGCTCGAGATCCTCAGATAATTCCTTGGTCGGTTTCGTTTCGCCTTCGGGCTTTGTTTTTTCCGCCGCCGCGGCCGGTTTTTCTTTCGGGGCAGTCGCTTCGGGCGCCTGCGAGGTTTGCCTGGAGCAGGAGAAGAGGGCGCAGGAGAGAACCAGGAGGAAGCCGGGGGTTGACCTCCTGGCGCCGACAAAGGGTTCTCCACCGGGTAAATAGCACTTAGTCATCCAGCTTGAACTCCATACCGGGTTGGGTAACCACCGCCCTTATCACGGGGCTTCTACCAGATACATTAAGATATTTCGGGGGCGAGGAATACTAGTCAACACAAAGTTTTTTCAACTGGGCAGGCCCTCGCCGAGTCGTGGTTCGTTCGTTCACCTTCCATTGACACTCCCGGGTGCCTGAACTACCATCCCGGGGGTGCTCGCCCGGGTCGAAAATTCGGAGTGTGCCGGTATGATACCGATGCCTGTACAGCCCTGAACGTACGGCCTTCCGGCTTCAACCACGTTTCATTACGGTACCTGTCTTATGCTGCGATTCGAGATCCGGCAACACGGCAAAAAACCTTACCAGTTTGAGAGCGTCAAGAGCACGGTCTTTGTCGGGCGCGATCAGTCCATGGACCTGGTGCTGGATGACCCCAGGGTCTCTCGCCAGCACGCGGTCATTACCAGTAAGGATGGCAACTATTTCATCCAGGATGTGGGAGGGCGCAACCCGGTCAGGGTTAACAGGAAGGTGGTGGTTCGTCATCTTCTTCGGGAGGGAGACGCGGTTCTCCTGGGGGATACCCATCTGAAATTCCAGGGGGTGGGAGATGGTCCTGCAGGGGCCGACCTCGGCGGTGCCGGTGAAGCGACAGAGGATGCGTCAGCGGTCGTCGATGCCCGTGAGACGTTCCAGAATCTCAGGGGCACGCCTGATATTCTCAGCTCGGAAAGGACCGTTTCCGGTACCGTCGATGACGAGGATGAGGATGCCGTATCGGTTGGAGGCTCCGCGAGGAATCTGAGGATCCTGCGCAATTTCAGTGAGCTCATCAGGAACATTTCCGATCGCCAGCGGCTGCTCGAGTCGGCCCTGCACGCGGCGCTCGACAACCTCGACGTCAAGTACGGATTCATTGGTCTGTTCGGGCCGGGAGGCGAGCTCGAGATCCGGGTGCAGAGGAGTCCGCGCGATCCTGCCGGACCGATTTCCTACAGCTCCTCGATTGTCGAGCGGGCGCAGCAGGAGGGAATCGCGATTCTCTTCGATGCGGAAGGAGACTCCGGCCCATCGCGAGCCGGGCTTGATTCACGCAGTCTCAAGCAATTGCAGATCTCCAGCGCCATGTGCCTGCCTCTGTTCAAGGCCGAGGAGGTCTATGGAGTTCTCTACATCGATGACCGGGGCCGGGAGACGCCCTTCACGGAGGAGGATCTCTACTTCGCCAACATCCTCAGCAACCTGATCTGCCTGGCGGTGGAAAAAGAGGAACTCTATGAGCAGATTCGCGATGAAAACATCGAGCTGAAGACCATCCTGCACCAGAAGAATCGTTTCATTAGCGTCAGTCCGCAGATGAAGGAGGTCCAGCGCCGGGTCAAGCGGGTGGCCGGTTTCGATACGACGGTTTTGCTCAGCGGCGAGAGCGGAACGGGTAAGGGCCTCCTGGCCCGGGCGGTACACGATCGCTCGATGAGGCGAGCTCGTCCGTTTGTCGAGGTCAACTGTTCGGCTACCGAGGATGGCCTGCTGGAGCTCGAGCTCTTTGGCTGCGAGGCTGGCCATGACATCGCCGGGGCCGATTCCCGGGGCAAGGCCGGCAAGCTCGAGCAGGCGGACGGAGGGACGCTCTTTCTCGATGATGTCGATGGCATGAGTCTCGATGCTCAGGCGAAGATCCTGAGTGCCCTGGAGAAGGAGGCCGTTGATCGCCTGGGTTCGACCGCTGGAAGAAGCGTCAATTTGCGCATCCTTGCCGCCAGCAACAGGCCGCTCTCCACCTCCGTTGAGGCGAAGAGCTTCCGGGAAGATCTCTACTACAGGTTGAAGGTCTTCCAGATCGAGCTCGCGCCTCTGCGTGAGCGCCGAGAGGACATCCTCCCCCTGGCTCGGCATTTCCTCTCCGTTCTTCAATACGAAGATCGGGGTCCGGTGGATCTCTCGCCCCGGACCAAGGAGTTGCTCATGGCCTATCACTGGCCGGGAAATATTCGCGAGCTGAAACATTTCATCGAGGAGGCTTTTCTCGTTTCTAACGGTACAATCATCTACCCCGAGAACCTGCCGGATGATCTGCGGCGTGAGGACAATCCCCAGCCCTCCGGGACTCTCTCTGAGATCGAGGCTCAGCACATCAGGAAGGTTCTTCAGAGCGTCAACTGGAACAAACGCCGTGCCTCGGAGGTCCTGGGCATCAACCGCTCGACGCTGTACGAGAAAATACGCCTCTACCACATCGAGAGACAGGAAGATCTACCGTCGGGTGAGGAAGATGGAACCCCGGGCTGAGCCCGGAGCTTTTTGGCTTACAGGAGTTGGTTCCTTGACAAACCCGCGGCGGGAGAATATTTACTCAGAGGCGATAATCATCCGGTCTGTCGCCGATCTCTTCCGGGCGCGGGCCTGGTGTCATCGAGTCATCGAATAGAATCTTTGAACAGGAAGGCTTCATGTCAGAATCAGTGAGTCCGGTCATCGAGGGAATGGGCAAACACATCAAGCGCACGGTCGAGCTGCTCGAAAAGACCGACCTCGAGGCGGTCAGCGCCCTGGTCGATAAGCTTTTCGAAGCCTACCAGGCCGGGACGCGTGTCTATATCTGCGGCAACGGCGGCTCGGCAGCCACGGCCAGCCATTTTTCCGAAGATCTTGCCAAGAGTACCATCAAGGACCAGGCGGTCCAGAAGCGCCTTCGGGTGAGCAGCCTGACGGACAGCGTTCCTTTCATCTCGGCGCTGGGCAATGACTGGGGCTATGACACCATCTTTCGGGAGCAGCTCGTGACGGTCGCTGAAGAGGGGGATGTGCTCATCGCCATCAGCGGCTCCGGCAACAGCCCGAATGTCGTCAGCGCCGTTCAATGGGCTTCGGAGAACGGGCTGTTTACCGTTGGCTTCAGCGGATTCAATGGAGGCAAGCTCAAGGGGATGGTCGACCTGAGCGTTCACAGCCCGGTTCTCGATATGGAGATCGCTGAGAACACCCACATGGTTGTCGTGCATCTCGTGGTCAGCGGTTTGCGTGCGAGGATCAACGAGGCAGCCTGAAGCGTCCAGGCGGTTTTCTAATTCGGGGGCTCGGTTTTAATGGCAGGAAAGAACGGAACTCACGAACGTCCAGGCGGCGTCTCCCTGCGTCTCTACGATGCGAATCTCAACCGCGCATCCGAAGGTCTGCGGGTAGCCGAGGATGTTTGCCGTTTTCATCTCGACCTGCCCGGTCTTGCGTCGGAGCTCAAGGAATTGCGCCACCAGCTGCTCACGGTCGCTCTCGGCGCAGGGCTCTCGAGAGAGGACCTTCTGCGGGCGAGGGACATCGAGGGAGATGTCGGACGCGATAGCGCGACTCCGGAATCTTCCATCGAGCCGGTCGATCTTACCGAGACGGCCTACAGGAACCTGCGCCGAGGCGCCGAGGCGATTCGTGTTCTCGAGGAGGTCAGCCGCAGCCAGGGCGGGGCCCCCGGAGCCCTGCAGGAGCTTCGCTACCGGGTTTATTCGATCGAAAAGGCCATGCTGAGCCTTGTTGATGTGGCGGCGCGTCGCGGCGAACTGCTCGAGCCCGCCCGCGTCTGCCTGCTGGCAACCGCTGAGGCCTGCCCGGGCGGCGAGCTTGCCGCCGTGGTACGGAGCTGCATTGATGCCGGGGTCGGGATGGTCCAATTACGCGAGAAGAATCTCGCTGACAGTGAGCTCCTGGAGTGCGCAAGGGCCTTGCGCGAGGTCTGCTCGGCGGCGGGGGCGCTCTTCGTGGTGAATGACCGGCCTGACATCGCCCTGCTGAGCCACGCCGATGGAGTTCATCTCGGGCAGGAGGATCTCTCTCTTTCCCAGGCCCGGCGTATTGTCGGTGACAACGTACTCATAGGCCGCTCAACTCACTCTCTCGAGCAGGCCAGGGCGGCCGCGCGTGAAGGGGCCGACTATATCGGCGCAGGGCCGGTATTCGAGACCTCGACAAAGGATGCGGGTCCTCTGCTTGGCGTGGATGGCCTGGGCGGCATTCTTGAAGGCGTGAGCCTGCCTGTTTTCGCGATTGGCGGGCTGACAGGCGCGAATGTTTCCCTGGTACGCGAGGCCGGGGGCGAGCGGATCGCGGTCTGCTCAGCCGTTCTAGGCAGCCCCAGTCCTGAAAAAACGGTTGGCGAGCTTTGCTCGGTTCTTGTCTGAAAAGAGCGGTCTCCTCTTCTTCTAATCGCCCCGCTGCTCTATAATTCTCCGCATGAGTGAACACTCCAGGCAGCGAATTCCCAGCATGCTGTTATCCCTGGTTCCCGGCTGGGGACATGTCTACTGGGGAAGAGAGGCTCTCGGTATCGGCATCTTTTCCGCCGCGGCGCTCGTGGGCTTCGGCTTTCTCAACACCGCGCTTGTCTACCAGGGGTCGGGAAAGACGACGATGGCCTGGGTCTTCGGGGTCGTCTTCTGTCTCGTCATGGCGGCCAACTGGATCGATATTTTTCTGCGTACCGATCCGGCCCGCGTTGGTGAGGACGATCGCCGGCGCAAGCTGTGTATTCAGCGCGGTACAGCCGCATATCTACAGGGCGATCTCGACGTAGCGCTGGGAGAGTTCAAGGAGTGCCTGAAGATCGAACCGAACTGTCCCGAGGCGCTTTTTCGTATCGGCGTCCTGGCCGCGCGCCAGGGTGACATCGAGATTGCTCGTACCGGCCTGCGCCGTGCTCTGCGCTACGATGTCGGCGGGAAATGGACGTGGGAAATTGAACGCGAGTTTATTCGGCTTGACGCGGAGATGGCCGCGTCGGCGGAGCACGACCATGACGACAGGGAAGAGGAGGAGCCTCGTGAGGAAGCTCTTGATGAGGGCACCCCCGAAAGAGAGGAGGAGGCCGAGCACGCCTCGGCGTGAGGATGGTCACCTATAAAGATTCAGGGGTAGACATTGACGCCGGCAATGCCGCCGTCGAGCGTATCTCCAGTCACGTCCAGAGTACCTATACGCCGCAGGTCCTGACCGGAAGCCATGGAGGCTTTGCCGGGATGTTCAGGCTCGATTATCCCAGGGGGACCATCGAGAAGGACTTCAAGGATCCGGTCCTCGTCGCCTGCACCGATGGAGTCGGAACCAAGCTCGAGGTCGCCTATCGGATGGGGATCTCGAATACGATCGGGATCGACCTGGTGGCGATGTGCGTCAACGACCTCATCGTCCAGGGAGCGAAGCCCCTGTTCTTCCTCGACTACATCGCCGTGGGGAAGATGGAGCCTGATACGATCAGCGGACTGGTCGAGGGTATTGCCGAGGGCTGCAGGCAGTCCGGCTGCGCCATTCTCGGTGGCGAGACCGCCGAGATGCCCGGCTTCTATCCGCCCGGGCACTACGAGCTGGCCGGCTTCTCCGTGGGCGCAGCCGAGAGGAAGCGTCTTATACTCGGAGACCGGGTCGAGGCGGGAGACAAGGTCATCGGCCTGGTCTCGAGCGGGTTTCACTCCAACGGCTATTCCCTGGTGCGAAAGGTGTTTCTCGGTAAGCGCGCCAGCGCGAAGAGTCTCGAGCGGGTCCTGCCGGGTTGTGACCGGCCCCTTGGCGAGACGTTGCTGGAGCCGACCCGGATTTACGTGAAGCCTGTTCTCTCCGTTCTCGATGCCTATCGGCAGAAGCGGCCTGTTCACGCCATCAGCCATATCACCGGCGGCGGGCTCATCGAGAACATCCCGCGCTGTCTTCCCGGCCATCTCGATGTGGTTATCCAGCGCAAGGCCTGGAAACCGCCGGCTATCTTCACCCACCTCGCCAAGAGGGGCAAGGTTCCCAGGGCCGAGATGTACCGCGTCTTCAACATGGGGATCGGGATGGTGCTCGTGGTCTCGCGCCACTTCGTCGGCTCGGTTCTGAGGCAGCTCCAGGATGAGGGAGAGCCCGCGGTGGAGATCGGCGAGGTGGTCAAGGGCAAGGGCAAGGTGAAGTTCAAGTAGACCCGGGCAGACCGCGCGCGGCCGACTTGTGGGCAGGGGCTAGAGAGCCAGCTCACCGGAGTAGACCTCGGTTGCCGGGCCCGTCATCCAGACATTGCCATCCCGCCCGCTTCCATCCCAGCGGATCTTGAGGTCGCCGCCCCGCAGGTGGACGAGTGCTTCGCGGTCACACCAGTCGTTGAGTACCCCGGCGACGACCGCCGCGCAGGCTCCGGTGCCGCAGGCGAGGGTCTCGCCGCTGCCTCTCTCCCAGACCCTGAAGTCCAGCTCGGTGCGCGAGCGGGGCACGACGAATTCTGTATTCACCCTCTCCGGGAACCAGGGGTGGATCTCAAAGCGGGGGCCCCATTCCTCCAGGGGCAGCTGGCCGAGTTCCGGCAGCTCCACGCCCTCGGGGACCCGGGTTTCATCGAGACGGATGACGGCGTGAGGGTTGCCCATCGAGATGCAGGTAAGCTGAAAAAGCAGACCCTCGATCTCCAGCGGGATGCTGATGGCCGCCGTCTCCGCGTCTTCGCCATCGGCCAACGGGACCTCACTCCGTTTCAGACCAGGGGCGCCCATATCGACTGCCACCTCGCTGACCTTGCCATCGGCGCTCGTATCGATCAGCATCTTTTTTGTCCCGGCATCGGTCTCCACCTGGAGCTCTCGATCTTCCGCGATCCCGTGGTCATGGACGTACTTGGCAACACAGCGGATCCCGTTGCCGCACATCTGTCCGCGACTTCCATCCGCGTTGTACATCTCCATGCGGCAGTGGCTCCCAGCTTCGCTTGGCGGCTGGATGAGGATCAGGCCGTCGGAGCCGATCCCGAAGTTCCTGTCGGAGACCTTCCTGGAGAGTCCGGCGGGATCTTCGATGGCCGTTTCGAAACCGTTGATATAGACGTAATCGTTGCCGAGGCCGTGCATCTTGGTGAATTTCACAATCATGCCCGGCATCTTAGCGGAAAAAATCGTCGTTCAGACTATTTTTTGCACCTGAGGGGAGTGGGGAGGATCGTCTAAACTGACAGGACACCGTTTTTTATTAAGGCTATGGACAATGATGTGTTTTTCAGAGGGCAGGTCGCGCTGGGGCAGGGGCATTGTCCCGCTTGTGCTGACGGCCGTGCTGTTGCAATCAGGCGGTTCTATAGACGCCCTCCAGGATGAAAAGCCCGCCGAGGGCGGGGTGAAAAAGAAGAAGTCGCCCATTCCAGAGCTCGCGGCCGACCAGCTTCCGAAGCAGACGCGAGCGCGTCCCGACCCGGTGAAGTCCCAGGTCGAGCTCGATGCGATCCACGTCACCATCGTTGAGATGGCCCAGACGATGGCCGGCAAACGCTACACTCCGCAGACGAGGGTGGTGCAGAACTATCTTGGCGAATATCTCCGGCGGGCGGGCTACAGGATTGTCGAGAATCCTGCCAAGGCCCGCTACCGGGTCATCGGGAAGATCTCGACGATCTTCGATACCGAGCTTATCCTTCGCAATAAGATCATCGCCTGGAAGTATGCCGGGACCATTACCGCCAAGCTGCAGGATGCCAACGGCAAGGTTCTCCAGGAGATTGACATTCCCGAGGTCTTTCGACTTAACGTTAAGAGCGAAAAGTCGGCGATCTGGGACCTGCGCCGATTCCTGGCTCATATTATCTATTCCGAGCTCTGCCTGAAGGGAGATGAGCTGACCAACGGACGAATCGTCAAGCTCATCGAGTCTCTTGCAGTCGACTCCTTTGACCAGGTGGAGGATATCGAGGCATCCGCAGTTGTCGAGAAACTGGCGGACCACGGCCTCGAGGTGGTTCCCTATCTTCTGCAGGCTCTGACTGATACTCGGACCGTTATGGTCAAGGCGGCCTACCCGGGGCTGAAGGTGCCGACCGATCTGAAGATTTACCATCTTGCCGACAAGGCCCTGGAGGAGATCTTTCAGAAGGTGAGCAGAATGGAGCTGAAGACGCCCCCGCAGCTTCGCTTCTATATCATCGCAGGATGGGAAAACGAGTGGCGGCGCTTCTGTAAGCCTTTCCGGGAATCTCCCGAGGCCGACCGCCGCAAGCACGCCCTGCTGAAAAAATCGACGGGCGTCGTGCAGGAAAAAAACCTCCGGGTTCTCGATTTCTCCCTCTACGGAAAAAAACTCGGCAAGGGCAAGGCCGGGGAACCGAAAGAGGCCGATAAAGAGCCCTCGGAGGATAAGGCGGAGCCGAAAAAGCAGCCCTGAGCCTGAAAGCGCCGCTTTTTTGCAAGTCCCCTGATCGGGCTGTGTTGCAGTCTTCCTTCGGGACAGATATACTCGTCCGACTGGTTCTGTATTGTAACGATGGCATGGTAGCGCCTGTTTGAGCGCGCTCACGGCGCCGGCTGCCGCGCTTACCACTAGTCGAACAGTTTGCACCTGGAGGCAAAGAATGGCGGTAACGATTCGGATTCCCACTCCCCTGAGAAAATTCACCGATGGCAAGAGCGAGGTGGATGTAGAGGGCGGCACGGTCCGTGAGATCTTCGATGATGTCGAGAATCGCCACGGCGGCCTGAAGGAGAAGATCTTTGACGATGCCGGAGAGGTTCGGCGTTTCATCAATGTATTCGTCAATGGTGAAGATGTTCGCCATGCCGAGGGGCTCGATACCCCGGTGAAGGATGGCGACGAGCTGAGCGTGGTCCCGGCGATTGCCGGTGGGCTGGGTTCCAGGTCCAGGCAGGCCTGAAGTATGGCAGGTCAAAGTTACGACGAGCTGCTCGCTGAGTATCGTGAGAGCATCCCCGAGATGGACCCGGGGCAGGTCGAGGAGACCCTCGGCAACGAGTCCGATGTGACCGTCGTCGACGTTCGTGAGTCTGACGAATACCGCGCCGGCCATCTTCCCGGAGCGGTCCAGCTGTCGCGTGGATTTCTCGAGATGCAGGCCGCCAAGAAGCTTCCTGACCAGGATGCCAGGATCATAGCCTATTGTGCCGGCGGCGTTCGGTCGCTCTTCGCGGCGAACTCCCTGCGGGTCCTGGGCTATACCAACGTCACCTCGATGAAGGGCGGCTTCACGCGCTGGAAGCAGAATGGTCACCCGGTCGATGTACCCGAGGCCCTGTCCGAGCAGGAGCGCGAGCGCTATGCCAGGCACCTCAGCATTGACGAGGTCGGCGAGGCCGGCCAGCTGCTGATGAAGAAGGCGAAGGTGCTCTGCATCGGCGCCGGCGGCCTGGGTTCTCCAGCCGCCTTCTACCTGGCCGCGGCCGGAATCGGCACCCTCGGAATCGTTGATGACGATGTCGTTGACCTGAGCAACCTGCAGCGCCAGATTCTCCACACCGATGCCAGGGTGGGGGATCCCAAGACGGACTCGGCGAAGGATACGCTCCTCGCGCTGAATCCCGATATCGAGGTCGTTGCCCATAACGACCGTGTTCACTCGACAAATGTCGACGAGCTGTTTGAGGGTTACGACATCATCGTCGATGGTTGCGACAATTTTCCGACCAGGTATCTCGTCAACGATGCCTGCTGCAAGCACGGCATTCCGAATGTGCATGGTTCCATCTATCGTTTCGAGGGCCAGGCGACCGTTTTCTGGCCCGGCAAGGGGCCCTGCTACCGCTGCCTGTTCCCTGAGCCTCCTCCGCCAGAGATGGCGCCTTCCTGCGCCGAGGCGGGAGTCCTGGGAGTTCTTCCGGGCGTTATCGGGGTGCTCGAGGCGATCGAGGTGATCAAGATCATCCTGGGTAAGGGCGATCTGCTCACCGGCAGGCTGCTGACCTACGATGCTCTCGAGGCCAGGTTTCGTGAACTGAAGATCCAGGCCGATCCCGACTGCAATTATTGCGGTGAGGGGAAGGAATTCCCCGGCTACACCGACTACGCCCATTTCTGCGGCGTTTGAGGAGTGAAGCGCCTTTGTCGACACTTCCCCAGGAATTTCTGCCCCTGATCGCGGACGCGCCGGGCTTGTCTCTCATCGGCAATACGCCGCTGGTGCCCATCGTCCTGCCCGGCCTCGATAAGCCAGGCGTTGAGGTCTACGCCAAGGTCGAGTACTTCAATCCCGGCGGGTCGATCAAGGATCGCCCGGTGCTCTGGATGCTGCTCAGCGCCATTCTCGATGGTCGTCTTACGCGCGAGCGTACGGTATTGGACTCGAGCTCCGGCAACGCAGGTATCGCCTACGCGATGATCGGCGGCGCGCTGGGCTACAAGGTCAAGCTTGTCGTGCCCGAGAACGCTTCCGAGGAGCGCAAGAAACGAATCCTTGCGCACGGGGCCCAGCTGGACTTCACCGATGCGGTGGAGGGCTATGATGAGGCTCTGCGCGAGGTGCGCCGCCAGGCGGAGGCTGATCCCGACAAGTATTTCTTCTGTGATCAGTACAGTAACGAGAGCAATTGGCAGGCTCACTATAATATGACAGCGGTCGAGATCCTCGAGCAGACCGATCGCCGGGTTACCCACTTTGTTGGCGGAGTCGGAACCGGAGGTACGATCACCGGAGTCGGGCGCCGTCTGAAGGAAGAGCTCCCGGAGGTCGAGGTTACGATGATTCTCCCCGATGCCTTCCCCGGCATCGAGGGGCTCAAGCCCATGGAGACGGAGGACGATATCGTTCCCGAGATCTTCGATGAATCGGTTGTCGACCGGAAGGTACAGGTGAATATCGAGCAGGCCTACGATATGTGCCAGGCCCTGGCTCGCGCGGGTTTTTTCGTCGGACAATCCTCCGGCGGTTATCTTCGAGGAGTCCAGGATGTCGTGGAGAGGATCGACGAAGGAGTCGTCGTTACCGTCCTCAACGACATCGGTGAGCGCTATTTCAGCACCAGCCTCTGGGGTTGAGATGCCGCTCCCACTCTTTTTTTCTCTGTACGGTCGTGACTTTCCTCCGGTTTGAGAAAAAAATCCGCTTCGGCTACACCTCCCATTTTGTAACTCTTTTGACTGTAAAGTGTTCCGTTAACATTTGTCGAATAGTGCGGAATCTGATGAGAAAGTTGCATTCTCATCGGAAACAGTTGAGCATATAGCCTCACTCGGCCTCTCTTCAGGGGTCGGTGTTTCTTTTTATACGCTCAAACGGAAGGATGGCGCCGTCCCGGGCTCGCAGGTGAGGTCTGGGGAGGGCGGCAGGAGAAGAAATCGGATGGAGAGCAAAACCAGCGTTCATTCCACAGCTACCGTGAAGAAGGAAGACCTTCTCTGGGTCTACGATCTCATGGTCAGGGCGCGCGAGCTGGACGAAGCGGAGATACGCCTGAGGCGCCAGGGCGCCTTTCAGTTTCAGCTCAGCTGTTCGGGACACGAGGCCATCCAGGCGGTAGCGGCGAAGCTGCTGAGGCCTGGTAAGGACTGGTTCTATCCCTATTACCGTGATCGCACCTTCGTCTATGGCCTCGGAATGACCCCGGCGGACCTTTTCCGGCAGCCCCTGGGCAAGCGGACGGACCCCAGCTCCGGCGGTCGCCAGATGCCGAACCACTTTGCCGCTCCCGAGCTGAACATCGTCAGCCAGTCCAGTCCCACGGGAACCCAGTTCCTGCAGGCGGTCGGTACCGCAGAGGTGAACAAAATTGTCAGGAGCCTGCCGCCGAACCCCTCTCTGCCTCCCTGCAGCGAGGACGAGGTGGTCTACGTCTCCTCCGGAGATGGAGCTACGAGCCAGGGAGATTTTTACGAGGCGATCAGCGCCGCTTCTTTGAACAAGCTTCCCGTACTCTTCGTCATCCAGGACAACGGCTACGCCATCTCGGTTCCAACCGAGGTCCAGACCCCCGGCGCCAGCATCTCCCGCACCTTCTCGGGTTTCCCCGGCCTGTTTGTTCGCGAGCTCGATGGAGTCGATGTTCTCGACTGCTTTGATGGCCTTGGAGAGGCGATCGCTCATTGTCGCAGCGGTAAGGGGCCGGCGCTGTTGCATGCGCGCGTGGTCAGGCTGAAGCCGCACTCCGATTCGGACGATGACTTGAGCTACCGGTCGAATTCGGAGAAAGAGGAGGACGAGAAGCGTGACCCCCTGCCTATCTTTGAGCAGCTGATGGTGGAGCAAGGTCTCGTCGAACCCGAGGATGGTGAGCGTATCAGGAAGGATGCCCATGACGAGTTCCAGGACATCTACGATACGGTCAAGGAAGAGGAGATGCCGGGCGCGGCGACCGTTTCCCGGTTTGTTTACAATCCGGAGATTGTCATCGATAAGGAGAATGCTCCCGTTGTCGGCGGCGAGAAGATCACCATGGTCGAGGCGATCAATCGAGCTCTGGCCACCGAGATGCAGAGAGACCCCCGCGTCGTTGTCTTTGGTGAGGACGTGGCTGATTGTTCAAAGGATCAGAACCTGCTGGACGTTAAGGGAAAAGGCGGGGTTTTCAAGGTCACCCATGGCCTGCAGGCTCGTTTCGGGTCAACCAGGGTCTACAACGTTCCCATCGCCGAGTCCGGCATTATTGGCCGGGCCATCGGTATGGCGGCGAGGGGGCTGAGGCCGGTGGTCGAGATACAATTTTTTGACTATATCTGGCCTGCCATGAACCAGATCCGCAGCGAGCTTGCCATGATGCGCTGGCGTTCAAATAACGCTTTCTCCTGTCCGGTTGTCGTTCGTTGCCCGATCGGCGGCTATGTTCGGGGCGGAGCCATTTATCACAGCCAGAGCGCGGAATCGATGTTCTGTCAGTGTCCCGGTTTGCGGGTGGTCATGCCCTCCAACGCCAGGGATGCCATCGGTCTTCTGCGTACCGCGATGCGCTGCGGTGATCCGGTCATGTTCTTCGAGCACAAGCATCTTTATCGGCAGCAGTACACCCGCGCCCCCGACCCGGGGCCCGACTATGCAATTCCCCTGGGCAAGGCCGCCACGGTCCGAAAGGGTGAAGATGTGACCGTCGTTACCTACGGAGCCCAGGTCCAGAAATCGCTCGATGCCGCCGAGCAGCTGGCCGATGAGGGCTTTGAGGTCGAGGTCATCGATCTGCGCTCCCTGCAGCCTTACGATTGGGAGGCCATCAGCTCCTCCATCCGCCGTACCGGTCGCCTTGTGGTAGTCTACGAGGAGAGCAAGTCTTTCGGCTTTGGTGCCGAGATCGCCGCTCGAGCGGCGCAGGAGCTCTTCAGCTGTCTCGATGCCCCGGTCATGAGGGTTTCGGCCAAGGATACCTACGTTGGATTTGCCCAGGAACTCGTCGATGCCTGCCTTCCCCAGGTAGCCGACATCTGCGAGACGCTGCGTCGTTCGGTCAGGTTCTGAGAGTTCGCTGAAATTTTTCAGCGTTCTGCCTGGCATTTTTCCGGTGAGGGTTTGAAGAAGGCATCTGCATGCAGAAGCCCGGAGGACGTTTTCCCTTGCGGATTGTGAGGTCTTTCACGAGGCCTCCTGAAACCCATCACGAAAAAAAAAAGCTGGGGGTACTTTTTTTCTGCAATGACCGAGTCCTGAACTTCGTCTGATGGGATGTAAGAAATAAATTAAATCGCGACGGTATTTGTTCTACTCGTGACCGTTTGGTGACAAAAGTTTAGTAGTTTATCGTAGCGAAAGGGCCGAGAGGCCCAAAGCATACCGGAGCCGAAGGGTTCCGGGAGTAGCCGGAGCCGAAGGGTTCCGGGAGTATCGGAGCCGAAGGGTTCCAAGGGCAATTGACGGGGGAACCGGGAGTTCCCGGCTGACTTGCACGGACCTGGAAAGCCAGGTGCTGTGCGGGGCTGGCGGAGCGACGATCCAACCCGGTTCTTTCAGTAAGAAAAGTTGCTGTCACTTCAACAGGAGGTAGCGCGCGGAAACCGAGCACACAACAGGTTTCAGAGTCTGGTCTGCCCGGAACATCTCCATGAGGGGGCCGGCGGCCTCACCGACCTGCTCGACTGCGCAAACAATCCGGCAAAAGCGGCGGCAACTGGAAGCAAACAGTAGAAAGGGGGTAGCTTATGAAAGGCAAGATTCCGAAGGCAGAGCGAAGGGAATCAACAGGACGCAGAAAAAAATCTGCTAAGCCTAAAGCAGCCAGAAAAGCTCAGAACGGCAGGATTCCTCTGTCCTTTTCTGATCTCCAGATTCCAGTTCGGCCTCTCCTGGACGCCGCACAGGAACGCCGGGCCGGCGCGATTATTCAGACAAACCTGAAGCGCCTTGCTTATTTCCTGCCGCGCCATATAGGCGGTTACGGCCGTTATCTTACCCGAATGAACGAATTGGTCGTTAACGGCGGCCTGATGTTCACCTGGATGTCTCTCAGGGACCAGATGGCCGAGGATCTCAAGGCTGCAGCGGCTGCGCTGGAAAAGGCGGAGGACCTTGCCAGCAGAAAGCCGTCCTCGGCGAAAGACGAGGCTAAGGCCTGGGGTCGTTTCGAGAAGGGCGTGACGATTCTTTCGACCTATCCACTCGATCCTGAGACTGTCTTCAATTGGGCTAAGGAGGTTCTAGAAAAACCCCTGGGCTCTACTGGAATCGCGGAGCTCTGGAAAAGCAATCGTATCGAACGGATCGTTCGGCGGATTTTCGACAAGCTCAACGCGGCTCGGGATGGGCTTGTTCTGCCCAACCTTCGGCTGGTGCTCAAGGAGGTCTTCCGTTATCACCCGGTCGGCATGAAACGCAGCGATCTCTTCCAGGAGGGAGTGCTTGGACTTCAGAAGGCGATTTTCCGCTACGATCCCACGCGAGGGACGCGTTTCTCGACCTATGCGACTTATTGGATTCGCCAGTCGATCCGTAAATCACTGATCGACAAGTCGCGAATGATCCGGGTCCCGCAGGGGGTACAGGAAAACCTTCGCAAGGAAGACTGCAAGCTCTCCGAAGAAGAGGCCGCCCGCATTCGGCGTGTCATGAGCGAGACCGTTCTTTTCTCAGCCGCCGACAACGACGACGGGGGTGATCGTAATCTTTTCGTCGTGAGGGACACGAACGAGCATGCTCAGAGCGAGGTCCTGCACACCAATACGATTCCAAAAGAGATCATCAAGGCTCTCGATCGACTCGAGGGAAGAGAGCGAGAAGTTATCGCGAGGCGTTTCGGCCTTGAAGGAGAAAAGCCTCAGACGCTCGAACAGATCGGAAATCGAATGAACCTCTCGAGAGAGCGAATTCGCCAGATCGAGAAGGAAGCCCTGGGGCACATGAAACAGATTTCAGGTTTGCAGGAGGTCTACGAAGATCTCGGCAAGGCCACTTTCAACGGTTACACCTCGAAAAACTGAATTTGACGACCGCTGGGATCACAGCCCCGGCAGCAGGGATTCTGCGCGGACTTTCCCTGCTGCCGGGGCATTTTCTTTTCCCCGCAGCCACCCTCACTGTCTTATGCTCTTGGGCATGAGTGAAGACCTGCTCATTACAGCCGACTGGGTTTTGCCCGTCAGCTCCGCCGCGCTGCGCGATGGCGCTGTGGAGGTCCGGGATGGCCGTATCCACTCGGTTGGAGCCGCAGCTGAGCTTCTCGGCGAAAGCGAGGCTGAACGCCGCATCGACCTTGGCGCCGCCGCCCTCTTGCCCGGACTGGTGAATACCCATGCGCACCTGGAATTGACCGCTTTACGCGGGTTTCTCGAGGAGCCGGATTTCTTCGACTGGATCCGGCGGCTTACCGAGACCAAGTACGAGACCCTGGATGAAGAGGATCTGCTCTGCTCGGCGCGTCTTGGTGTTGTCGAGGCCATCCGGGCCGGGGTGACGACCATCGGCGACATTGCGGATGCAGGGGTTTCCCTTTCCGCTCTTTCAGAGGGAGGCTTGCGGGCGGTTCTCTACCAGGAGGTGTTCGGCCCGGATCCTGCCCAGGCCGAAGAGAGCCTCCTGGGGTTGCTCGACAAGCTTGGCTCACACCAGGCTGCCGGAGCGGAGCGCGTCACCATCGGCATCTCTCCCCACGCCCCCTATACGGTTTCCGGAAGGTTGTTCAAGTTGCTGGCCGAACTGGCCCTGAAAGAAGGATATCCGGTCTCGGTGCACGCAGCCGAGTCGACGGCCGAGGGAGAGTTCGTTCGGATGGCGCAGGGGCCTTTTGCCGAATATCTCAGGAGCCGCGACATCGAGGTTGAGCCTCTTGGCGTTTCGACCATCAGCTATTTCGATGAGCTTGGCCTGCTCGCCACGGCTCCTCTCCTTGCCCATTGCATCGATTGCAGCGAGGATGATCTGCGGCGAATTGCGGCCTCGGGTTCCAGTATCGCGCATTGTCCGAAGTCCAATGCCAAGCTGGCTCATGGAGTCGCGCCGCTCGGGGCGATGTTGGAGGCCGGTGTGCGGGTCGGCCTGGGGAGCGATGGGGTTGTCTGCAACAATACCTGCGACCTGCTGGAGGAGGCCCGTTTTGCCGCCCTGCTCCAGCGCGCCGGAAGAGAATCGGTTTGTGGGGAGGCGGGCGACTTCCTGCGCCTCATGACCCTCGGAGGGGCGGAGGCCCTGGGCCTTGCCGACAGCACAGGCTCGCTCGAGGTCGGCAAGCTTGCCGATCTCTGTGCCGTAGACCTGGCGGCGCCTCATTTTCAGCCGGTAATTAATGTGGAGGCCGCGGTGCTCTATTCGGCCTCGGCCAGGGACATCGTTCTGACCGTGGTGGAGGGAGAGGTCCTCTATGACGGCAAGGTCCTGGCAAGGATGGATCCAGGGTCCCTGGAGGAGCCCCTTGCCACGATTCGAGGTAAGCTCAACTCCGCCGGCTGACCCGGGCTATAGACCAGCCCCGGTTCTCGCCAGGAAGCGCAAGGCCTCACTCGATTCCGCTTCGATGATGATCGGATCCAGGAAGGTCTCATTCCGGATCCCCGCCGCGATGGTGAGCTTGCCCAGGAACGATTCTTCCGGGAAGTCGATCTCGGCAGCGTCGACGGCCGGACCCTTCTCGATGCCGCTGCCCGGTGTCCAGGCGAGGGTGACCTGTCGAAGTTTCCGCCGGGCGATCTTCAGTTCTTCCACCGCGTGGCGGAACATCTGCTTGCACTTGGCCTTCTTGCTGAGCGTCTTCCAGCCGTCGGTTGCCGCGAGCTGGCGGCAGAGAAAAACCTCGGTCCAGAAATAATCGTCGCCCTGCAGGGGTGCGCCCTGGTCGTGATCTTCTTTCGCCTGGAGGCTGAAGAAGAACAGCGCGATCATGTCGGAGTCTTCGTCGTAGCGCGCGCCATCCAGGATGCTGAGCGCCATGGCGAGCGGTCCCTTGGACCGATGGGCATGGGTCAGGCGGTATTTGTTGTGATATTGCAGTACGAGTTGGCTCATTGCTTTTTCGTTAACTTTACCAGGATCCTGTAAACCGTAGCTTTCTCAACGGCTCCTTCAGCGGAGATTCTAATCGTCTTTAGCCTCCGGGTAAATGCCCAGATCCCGGCTTCTCGATTCTCTCCAGCTGTCGAGCTCTTCGTCGCTTATCTGCTCATGGTTCCAGAGCGCCCAGTTGAGGCAGGCGATGAGATCATCGGCCTCTTCCAGCCCAATGCCGATTCTCACCAGCCGGTCAATTCCGAGCCGGCTCAGCTCTTCTGGCGGGGTGAAATATTCAGACACCGTTCCGTGATGGTTGAGCTTGGTGGCGAGGCCATCGAAGCTCAAGGCGTAGCGCAGAATGACACAGGTTGCCAGGACATCGCAAAAGTGCTTCGTTGCGTTCTCGTCAGCACCCGCGAGGCGGAAGCTCAGCAGGGAGCCGGGCAGCTTGTAGTGAGAGGCGATGGTTTCGCTGTCGACATGGTCCTGGAGCGAAGGATGGAATACCTGCGATACGCGTGGATGCGTCGCCAGCATCGTTGCCACCCTGGCGGCGTTCGAGCACCGGCTTTCGTAGGCCGCTTCGGCAGACGGCAGCTTTTTCAGCAGAGCCTCGGCTCTTCTCCAGTCGAGGATTCCTCCCCGCATGGCCTGCAGGTCCATCACCTGGTTCAGGGCCTCGGCATTATCCGAGGCGACATAGCCCCAGAGGTCACGGTCTTCTCCACCTAACGCCTTGGTCCCGGAGGCGACGACAAAATCCACGCCAGCGTGCTCCAGCAGCGGCCTCGAAGGTCCCCAGGGCGTAGCGATGGTGTTGTCGACGATCAGCCGCAGCCGGCTGCAGCCGGCGGAGCGCTTCTGGAGGACAAGCTTACCTATGCGTGTGGGGTCGAGAGCCCTCATCAGCGGGTTGGTGTAGGTCTCGGCAAAGATGAGACAGGTGTTTTCACGGATGGCCGTCTCGAGTCCTTCGTAGTCGCCGTCGTCCATGAGCGTAAAGTCGGCCCCGACCCGCTCACAGAGCTTTTGCAGGTAGAGCCGGGTCTTGTTGTAGCTCTGGCGCATGATGATCGCGTGCGAGCCGCTATCGACAAGTATGTCGAAGAGCAGGGCGCAGGCCTGCATGCCGCAATCGGTGAGCACGGCGGCCCGTGAGCCCTCGAGCTTCTTGACTTCATTCAGCAGCCGCGCGGTCGTTTCTGTCCCGTAGCGGGCGTAGACCTGTGGAAGTTCGGACCAGCACTCCTCCTCGAACATCGCG
>CAUZHA010000005.1:0-74432 GCA_963579555.1 Planctomycetes bacterium UBA1146 | reverse complement strand
GAAACCACCGTAACGACAGCTAAAAGGAATTTCATGGGGCGCGCCTTAAAGATCGGAACTCCTGTGCAATGCAACATCTGCAGAATAAAGCCGCAGAACCACCAAGACAAGGAAAACCGCCTCTCCCTGTCTTCCCGTAAAGCTTCTCAAAGCTCCTTGAGACGAATATTTCGCCAGCGAACCTGCTTGCCAACCCGGTCCTTGTGCTTACCGACCCCATGAACCTGAAGCGCGATGAAACCCCTGGCCGTCATCGAATCTTTCAGCTCGGCGGCTGGCACACCATTCACCCACGTTTTGATGGAATCGCCCTTACAGATGATCCGGAACTTGTTCCACTTGCCCTGGCGGAACGCTTCCCTGGCCGCCTCGTTGTCCTTGAGATCATTCAGCCAGCCGCGCCGGGCTTCGTCGTAGACCCCCCCGGTATAGGCTCTATCAGATGGATCGATTTCCACCTGATAGCCATAGACCGTACCGGCTTTTTTCTCGCGCTTCTTCCCTCGAATCTCAACCATCGTATCCTTTTCATAGACATGGCTGCGAATCTGCACGCCGGAATTCAGAGAGGGATCAACCTTGAATTCCAGTTCCAGCACGAAATCACCGTATTGCTTACGGGTACAGAGAAAACTGTTTGGCGTCTTTGGAACGGCTGTCCCAACAACCGCTCCGTCTTCAACTCTATAGGTAGCCTTACCTCCCGCCTGCACCCAACCTTCAAGCGTCTTTCCATCAAAGATGGGTTTGAGCCCATCATCTTCGGCAAAAAGAAATACGCAGACGGACAATAACACAGGGGAAATTACCGCGAGCTTCATTTGAATAAGCATGAGTGGATCACTCTCAGTGAACGGGTGAACAATAAATACCTGCGGGACAGGGATGTATTCTCGGGGACGATAGGATCTCCGTCAAGGAGACATGCCGGAGACTATCGCTCCAGAGATCGCGCGCGCCCGATTGCCTCTGGAGCAGTCGCTGCCGAATCAACAGCCAGCTCTCTTTCGGCGTTAGCGCGCATGCCCTCGAGCACATGGCCATGAAGGGTATGGAAAACCAGCGTTTCCGCCGGCTGCCAGATGAAGGCAGGGTAGGTCAGGCGCCTGTAGGTCGTCGTCAGCGTAACCAGCGTGGTTCCCGGCCCAGGACCCGATTCGACACGGAAGCTCCCCTCTCTGAGCTCCAGGTCATGCTCAAAGTGAAGCTTCTGCTCGATGACCCGGAAGCCAAGCAGGTGTCCCTCCTCACGATTGGTGACCTTCTTGACAAGATAGCCGTTCTCATACACACAGCGGCTGATGTCACCGACCTCCGCCTTGCCGCCGGTGGTCCCGACCGGGCGGGGAAGCGCCAGGCGCAGCAGGAAAGGAGGTTCGTGCTCGATCTGCTCATAGAAGACAATTGAATTCCAGGACCGCTCCAGCGAGGCGGAGAAGACGGCCTGGGTCTCGACAAGGGCCAGGTCCTCATCGCGGGGGACCAGGCGTTCGATAGCATCCAGCCCGAAGGGCAGAAGCAGGAAGATCACGATCTTCATCCATCTCCGGGGCCAGCCGCGCTGTTTCCGCTCATCCCAGCGTCGGATCACGTACCCAATCCAGTCGCCAAAAAAGAAGGGCAGGATGAAAACTATGCCCAACGTCACAAGACAGAATGCGCCAGCGCCGACACCTCCAAGGAGACCCGCAACCATCACGAATCCGCAGAAAAGCATGATGCCTAGGATCACCTTCTGCCAGGCCCGAAAACGCCCTGGGCTCGATGAATAGCCCAGGACAGCTCCCGCGCAGACCGGAAGCCCCAGGACAATCGCCCAGCCCACCCCCTCGTTATAATTCGTCGAGACCAGGAAGCACCCGCCGCCAAACAACAAGACAAGGAAAGCCAGCAGGTAAGCTGCCCAGGGCGACAGGATATCGAAAGAGACAAAGGTCTGTTCATCCAGCGGGTCGTATTGGAGACTGCAATGGGGGCAGGCGGCATCGACCTCCGCCTTGCCGTCGCTGGTCCCGTCCGGGTGGGAAGGCGCCGGCCTCAGCTCTCTGTAACAGCGAAGACAATAATGGGTCACTCGATGAGATCCTCGAGCTTTCGCCTGAGCATCCTCAGATGCAGGCCGCAGGTGAACCTGAGCCACCAGGACCTCAGCACGGCAGGAACAGGCCGGGCTGTCCAACGTCCCTTCACCTCGATCCTGAGCGTGCTGAACTCCCGCCCCGAGTCCCGATGGGACTCGAGGGTGACCTCAAAGATATGGGGAAAACCGTGACGCGGGCCGCGGGATGACAGGTCGCTGAAGGAATAGCCGCTACCCTCATTCCAGCCCAGGACCCGGCCAAAACGAAAAAAAGTGACCCCCAGCAGGCCATGCTCAATCGCCAGGTGGGTACCCTCCCCGATAGGCCTGCGCATCGGAAGCACACGTCGATGATAGGGATCAATGGTGAGAAACAATCGAAGATCAGATACGAATTCCCAGAGCCGTTCCTTTGACACCGGCGCCTCCAGCTCCATCGAAAGCCGAACAGCCGGCCAGGCCTGCCTTGCACAGTCCATACGCGACCGAACCAGCCCGCAGCCGTAAGCTTTATTTCTCATCGGAGATGACCCACTCAAGGCCCGGCTCCACGACATAGAAACCGAGCCTGCGCCCATCGAGCTGCGCTTCCCATCTGTGCCCCACGTAAGATTTCCTGATCGAGGTCTCCCGGGACCCCAGGTCCGGATACGGGGTGTAGACGGAATCAAATCCGATCCAGACGATCTTCAGCAGCTTATCCGTCTTGTTGATGACCTTGAAATCACAGGCCGGGGTACCTGAATGAGAAGGAATGCGCTCATGCTCCTCAAAGGCAACAAACCCCAGGCTCTGCCGCAGCTCTGTGAGGGCTTCGGGACTGTTCTGGAGCTGCCCGGAGAGGTGAACCGCGCCCAGAGTCGGAACCTTTTTCAGCACGGCCAGGTCCTCATCGTCTCCATGCCATTTCTCACCCAGCAGAACAGATGAAACCACGTCGACGGTCGCCGGCTCAAGAACCTGGATCTCGTTGATCGACCACCACAGGGTAGTTTTTCCTGTCTGGACGATTCGCAGGAATTTCGCTTCGACCGACTGAAAAATGGATTCTGTCACCGGCGAGGACCCCACCCCCTGGGCCAGTATACCCGACCACTTAACCCCATCCAGTGAGCTGTAGATCTGGTAGCCCACCGGGTAATCGTTCCTTCCCTGCCCCTTCAGGCGGACGCCTCCGATGAGGGTCGGACCGGGGAATTCGACGGAGAACCACATGCCCGGCTGCTGGCTTGCGTGCGAGGTCCAGCGGGTGTCGGGATTCCCATCGATGGCGTTCCGGGGTTTAAATTCATCCGTGGAGGAATGGCTCGCGGCGACCCTCCAGAGGTCCTTGCTGCCGAGAATCTTAATTGACGCGACAGGAGCCTTTCTGCGGTAGTTGATCTCAGCGCCCTTCTGGTAGAGCTGAAGAGCGGCCTTCTTTTCTTCAAAGTCGAGCCGCGCTGATTTGAGCACCCTCGCAATAGCCTGGGTCAGTTGCAGATCTTTTCCGCCAGCCTCCTCCAGGAGAGTCGACAGCTCGTATACCGCCGATGGCCCATTGACGATCTCGAGCTTTCTCCAGCAGATCAATTCCTTACCCGGATTCTGGGTCACCTCGATCGTAGCCGGAGCGTCCCTGTTAACCCCCAGGTCATAGAGCAAAGGAATGGAGCCCACCTGCCAGGGCTGCCGCCGGGGCAGCTCAGCCGGATCGAGCGCCTTTCCATCGAGCCGAACCACGAGCCGCGAAGAATCCGGCCGTAGAACATTGACCTGGCTCATATCGACCTGCAACCATTTCCTCGTCTCGGAGGGCTGAACCGTTCGGCTAAGAATAACGGGGGCGCCCTGCAGAGAAAGAGCCGGAAAGAAATATCCTTCTCCCCTGTTCTCGAATACAACCCGCCAATCGCAAACAGCTGCAGCGGCGATTGTCGGGGTCCAGCTTTTCCAGGCGGGAACATTGAGATGAACCCGGTTGCTCACGAGCACCGCGAGACGTTTGCGGTCAAGCTGAAGCATCGGCTCCAGCCAATCGACCATGTCACGAATATCGAACGGGTCGACGGAGGAGATCCCTTCATCGTGGGCCGTATCAGCCTGCAGGATCAACCGCCTCTTGCGGCCTTCCGCCGCGGCGGCGAGCTCCAGTCGCCCGGTATCGACTGTCTGGTAGCTGCCGACCAGGAAGGGGCTCTCGTAGAGAGGCTTCCCATCCATGGAATCCAGGAAGACCCGGCCGATGGCGCAGCCTCCATCCCCGACTCTCCGGTCCAAGCCGAGATGGGACCTGAACGCCATCACCAAGGGATGAAGGTCAAAATGCAGCTCGTTGTAAGCGTGCACTGCGTAGCCCCAGCCATACGTCCTGCTGGCGCTGGCAAGAAAGGCGTTCCTGCTGTTTCGGTTCAGCCGCCAGCCGGCATCCTTGGCCAGGAAGTGTCGTTCCCTGAACACCGCGGGATATAAACGTGAGAGGGGTATCTCCTCCGGCTTGAAGAAGCTGTAGGTGTGGATCCTATTGAAAGGAGTCCAGACCGGATCCAGAGACCAGGCCGGATGCGCCATATGCTGCCAGGTCTCCGGCCCTCCCTGGTCACCCCGGAGCATCTCAATCCGAACCTTCACCTTCTCCATGGCAGCCAGCCAGTCGTTGTATTCGTCAACCTGGGAGAACAATTTCTCCGCCGTCCTGGATTTCTTAGCCCGTTTGAGCTGATCCCGCTTGAGAACCCTGATTTTTTCGATCCGGCGCTGATCCTGCTGCTGGCGTTGAGCCTTCGTCCTCCGGGTCTCATCGGCATTCTGCCGCTCGAGCCGCTCGCGCTGACGAAGACGGTCCAGCCTGAAGGCTTCCACTTGAGCCTTCCTCTTGTCCTCGGGCAGCTTCTTGAGCTGCTTGAGCCTGGTCTTCTCCTGGCTCGCAGTCAGCCGATCGTACGACTCCAACCGACGTTTGTGACGCTTCTCCATCTGGGACAGGTGACGAACCGTGCCCTCACGCAGCTTGTCCTCTTGCCTTTTGTCAGGTGTGTTCACCGCAGCCTGTTTTTTTAGCTCCTCATCCAGCTTCCGCTCAAGAGCCTTGATCTTCTCCAGGGCGGTCTTGTTGTGCTGTTCAAAGTTCTTGAGTTGCCCCTTGAGGGACTCCCTGTCCCTCCCCAACTGTTCCTGCTCTTCAAGCGAGCTGTAACCCATCGCCTGGAAGCGCCCACTGGAGAAAGTGACAATGAGCCCATCGACCGATTCAAATTGAGACAGCGACTCCCTCAGATTCGGGCTGAGAACGGCGAGATCATCGTAATAAGATTCCCAGGGGTCCCCGGACCGGGGATGGATCTCGGCCAGTTCGCCGAAGGCGAATTCCTTGACTCCATCGCTCAGCAGAAGAAAAACGGACGCCTCTCCCCAGCGCAGACGGCGAAACTCGATTGCCTGCCCGTCTCGCAGATAGGCAACCCCGGGGGTAAGAACCTGCCTGTCAATCCTGCGCCAGACGATCCTCTGCACCTTGGAAGGAAAGACCCTGAAATACTTTCTCGCCACCGTGCCGGGGCGGGCAAAGGCTCCATCTGTGTCAACACGTAGAGAGGAAGGACTGGTTCCCTGGGCCTCAAAGCTGGCACTCACAACCTTCCCCGGCAACCTGTCCCCGCCGATAAATTCGACGAAGCACTCGGGGGAATACTTGTAGGCCTTCTCCCGCAACCGGCGATCCCTGATCCACCTGGCCGGATTGCTTGAATCGAAAAGGCTGACGCCCTCGAGCTCGGGCTTGCTCTGTGGATCGTTCCAGAAACGGAGCAGCTCTCCCTCGAGAACCGCGCCATCAGAAAACACGACGACATAAGGATTGGATTCGGCCGCCGACAGAAACTCCACCGACAGGACCAAAAGTAGAACCATCGATAGAGAGGTAACAGGCGAGCGTCTCATCAAACCTTCCTTACCTTCCTTAAAAAGCAAGTAGCTGAATCATTCTACACAAGAACACCGCCACAAGGCTACAGCCTCCCCGTAAAGCCCCAGGCTGTTCAGCCGGGAGGGATGCGGAAATTACGCGGCCGATCCCACGGGTGAGGCGAATTCCCCAGGACCAAGCCCCAGGGCCCTGTCGGCTGAAGCGCTCATTGTTCATTCTGAACATCCCAGTCAAAACCCGGCTCCACCACGTAAAAACCCACTCTGCGTCCATCGACCCGCGCTTCCCATCTGTGACCGACGTAAGACCGACATACCCAGGACTGCCCGGGAACCAGGTCGGGGCGAGGCACATCGTCGGCATTCATACCGACCCAGATGAGCTGGATGGTCTTCTTCGTCTTATTGGTAACCTTGAATTCGCACACCGGCCCCGTGATTGAAGGAAGGCGCTTGTGCTCCTTGAAGGCTACAGCTCCCAGGCCCTGTCGCAGCGCGAGCCTCGCATCCGTGCTATTGGGGCTCTGCCCTGAAAAGTACACGGATTGAAGGGTGGATAGTTTTTTGAGCAGGCTGAGATCGTCATCCGTCCCACGCCAATTTTCACCCAGCAGGATCGAACTGACCACGTCAACGGTCGCCGGCTGGAGAACCTCGATTTCGTGGATCGACCACCAGAGGCTCTTTTTACCCGTCTGGACAATACGGAGAAACCTCCCTTCGATCGGCGCAAAACGGGCGGCCGTCAGCGGCGAGGTCCCGACCCCCCTGGCCAGCACACCGGACCACCTCACCCCATCCATGGAAGCATAGATCTCGTACCCGTCCGGATGGTCGTTTGTGCCAGGCGTCATCAACCGGATCCCGCCAAGGAAGGTCGGCCCGGGGAACTCGATGGTAAACCACATGCCGGGCTGCTGGCTGAATGTTGAGGTCCAGCGGCTGCTCGGATTTTTATCGAAAGCGAGCGGGGGGCCGCTGGAGGGGTCGGTGTTATTGTGACTTGCGACCGCCTTCCAGAGATCCTTACGCCCAACGAGCTTTGACTTACCAGGAGAAGTCGCTACGCGGTAATTGATTTCAGCCCCCCTCTGGTAGAGCTGAAGGGCGGCCTTCTTTTCCTCAAAGCCGAGCCGACTCGACCTTACCACCTGGGCGATGGCCTGGGTCAGCTTGAGATCACGTCCGCCGGAGGCCTCCAGGAGCGTTGAGAGCTCGTAAACCGCCGATGGCCTGTTGGTGATCGCGAGCCTCCTCCAGCAGACCAGCTGCCTGCCGGGTTTTTGACTGACCTCTACCGTAGCCGGAGACTCGTTGTTGATCCCGAGATCGTAGAGCAAGGGAATCGAGCCTGCCTGCCAGGGTTGCCGCCGCGGCAGCTCAGCCGGTTCGAGCTCCTTCCCATCGATCCTCACCGTCAGAAGGGAAGGGTCCGGAAGCAAAGCATCGACCTCGCCCATGTCTACCTCCAGCCATTTACGCCCCGGCAGCGACTGGAGCTTGCGGCTCAGGAGAAGCGGGGCTCCCCGCAGTTCGAGGGCCGAAAAAAAACTCTCTTCTCCCCTGCTCTCCAATACGACCTTCCATTCACGCGTCGCCCCAGGACTGAACATCGGATTCCAGTCTCGCCAGGCAGGAACATTCAGATGGACCCGATCCCTCACCACCTCCTCCAGGCGATTGCGATCCAGCTCGAGCATCGGCTCAAGCCAATCGACCATGTCCCTGATATCGAAAGGATCGACAGCGGAGATATCTTCAGCGTGAGCGGTATCAGCCTGCAGGATCAGGCGCCTGCTGCCTGCAGGCTGGAGAGGAAGGAGCAGCAGCCCTGTATCCACAGCCTGATAGCTGCCGACGAGAAAAGGACTCTGGTAGAGAGGCTCCCCCTCCATTGAACCGAGGAAGACCCTACCCACGACGCAGCCTCCATCCCCCACCTGGCTGTCGAGTCCCAGGCGCGACCTGAAGCTTGTAACCAGCGGCCCCAGCTCGAAGTGCAGCTCATTGTAGGCATGTACCGAATAACCCCAGCCATAACCCCTATTGGCACTCGAAAGAAAAGCGTTCCTGCTGTTTCGATCCACGCGCCAACCCGCTGACTTGGCCAGGTAGTGCCGTTCCTTGAAGGCAGCAGGGTACAACCGCGAGAGCTGTAGCTCCTCCGGTCTGAAGAAGCTGCAGCTGTGAATCCTGTTGAAGGGGGTCCAGATCGGATCAAGGGACCAGGCAGGCTGGACCATATGCTGCCAGGTGTCAGGTGTGCCCCGCTCCTCGCGGAGCATCTCAGCTCTCTCCCGCGCCCCCTCCATGGCGCCCAGCCAGTTATTGTATCCGTCGACCGCGGCAATCAGCCGCGCGCCGCTTGCTGCCTGAGAGAACCTGTTGATCTGCTCACTGCTGAGAACCCTCCTGGAGTAGATCCTGCGCTTCTCCTGCTGAAGACGTCTCTCTCTAGCACGGCCCGCCTCCTCGCCCTGCTGCTTTACGATCTGCTTCCGCTGGGCAAGGCGGTCCTTCCTGAAAGCATCCAGCTGGACTTTCCTCTCCTCCTCCGACAACTTTTCCAGCTGCAGAAGCCGGCTCTTCTCAAGGTTCGCGGTCAACCGATCGTGCGTTTCGAGTCGTCGCTGATGCCGCCTGCCGAGGGACGAAGGCACACTCCCAGCTTTGTTCGGCGCCCTGACCTTTTCAGTGCCCCCGGGCTTTCCAGCCCGGCTCTTGAGCTCCTCCGCGACCTTCTTCTCCAGCTCATCGATCTTCGCAAGCGAAACCATATTCTGCCGGTCAAAATTTTTCAGCTGGCCCTCGAGCGATGCGCTGATCCTGCTGTAGCGCTCGCGCTCCTGTAAGGACTGGAAAGAGGCGGCATGGAAGCGGGGCCTGCTGGCGGTCGCGACAAGCCCATCCACCGTCTCAATACGAAACAGAACCCCATCAAGACCGGGACTCAAAACAGCGAGATCGTTGTAGTAAATCTCCCAGGGATCATCGGTAAAGGGGTGAATCTCGTCCAGCTCTCCGAAGGAAAACTCCTTGACGCCATCTTTGAGCAGGAGAGAGATGGATCCCCGCCCCCAGCGCAGGCGGCGAAACTCGACCAGGCGGCCACTGCGGAGATAGGCGAAGCCGGGAGTCAGCACCTGGATCTTTGCCCGGCGCCAGACGATCCGCTGGACCTTTGAAGGCAGTACGCGAAAATATTTCTTCCCTGTCCCGCCAGGATGCGCAAAGGCTCCCTCTGTATCAACCAACAGGCAGGAGGCCGCACCTCCGGCGGTCTCAAAGCCCGCCCCAACCACCTTGCCCGGCAACCTGTCCCCTCCGACAAATTCCACAAAGCTGGCGGCGAAATCCTTATACGCCTTCTCCCGAAGACGCCGGTCGCGAAGCCAACGAACCGGGTTTCCGGGGTCGATGAGGCTCACCCCCTCGAGGGTGGGAACGCTCTGTCGATCATTCCAGCGGTGGAGGTGGTTCCCCTCGACCATGGCCCCATCAGAAAAAACAGCCGCATAGCGATGGGCTTCAGCAGCCAAAAGGACATGAGCCGAAAGGACCGACAGCATAGAAGTCGCCACCAGCGTGACAACCTGTCTTTTCATAAGCTCTCCCTTACGAATGAACCAGCCGTTTCAGTTTAGCCAGTTGCGCCTGCGCAAGCTACCGACACCCCGGCATTCTCGCAAGCTATTCAGCAACCGGCAGGAACTTGACGCAGACCGGATTCGGCACCTCGAGTACGTTCCCGGTGGGAGCAAGTCCCGCAGGGCCAATACGGAAGACAACGACCGTGTCTGAGTTCTGGTTGGCCGCCAGCAGAAACCGTCCGGTCGGGTCGACCCCGAAATTCCTGGGAGTCCTGCCCCCGGTGGCCTGGTGCCCGCGAGCTGTAAGGCGGCCCGAGGCGCTGTCGATCGAGAAGATCGCGATGCTGTCATGACCTCGGTTGGAACCGAAGAGAAGCTTCCCATCGGGCGACACCTGGACCTCCGCCGTACTGCTATTACCTGAGAATCCACTGGGAAGAGTGGTGACAGTCTGGATATTCGAGAGCTTTCCCGCCTTCGCTTCATAGGAAAAAGCCGTAACGGTCGAGGCCATCTCATTGATGACATAGGCGAACTTTCCGCCAGGATGAAATGCGAAGTGACGGGGTCCGCCCCCGGGGGACACGGAAGCACTCGACGCCTTATTGGGCGCCAGGGTCCCGGCAACGGGATCGAAACGATAAACGAGAACCTTGTCGAGACCGAGGTCTGCGGCGAAGGCATAGGCCCCCTTTCCATCCAGGTTGATCGAGTGAGCATGCGGCCCCTTCTGCCGCCTGGGGTTGACGCTCGATCCCTTGTGCTGAACAAACCCGGTAGGGTCGGCCAGCAGGCCATCAGCGCCGACGCCCAGCACATTCACACTGCCGCCACCATAGTTGGCAACCAGCACATTCTTGCCTCCATGGTCTACCACCAGGTGGCAGGGACCTCCGCCGCCTGAGGGTTTCTTGTTCAGGAATTTGAGCGCCCCGCTCTTCGGCTCGAGTGCAAACGAGCTGACAGCCCCGGTCTTCTTGCCCTCAAAATCAGCGATCTCGCTGACGCTGTAGAGAAACCGGCCGGAGGGATGGAGCGCGAGGAAAGATGGGTTCTTCGACTTCGCTGCCAGCCGGAGATTGCCAAGGGTGCCCTTGAGGAGATCGAGCTCACAGACATAGATTCCCTCGCTTTTTCCGCTCCTGGTATAGGTCCCCAGGTAGACCAGCTGCCGCGCCGAGGCTTCCTCCGCGCCCGCCGCGAGCTCCGCAGGCAGGAGGGCGACCATCAACAACACCACAACCCGGGCTGCTCTGCGAGCGAGCTCATAAATGTGCCTCAGCAGCATATCTCGATGTCTCCATTTTTATTCTTCGGGATCAGCAAGGATTACAAAAAGGAATTGTAACCCGATAGCCGCCGCCATTTCCCGATGGAGATAGCGGAAATAAAAAAGGGCCAGGCGCCCCGCCTCGAAGGCGCTGGCGCCCGGCCCTGCAGCTCTCGGGTGAGCCCTCAGGACTAATTACATGCCGTGGAGACGGCGCAGCCGAGCGGGTCCTCGCTCGGGTCTTCACCGCAAGCGCCGCCCGCTGGAGCGGGCAGCTCCAGGTTTCCTACAAAGAGGTAGTTCAGCAGGAAGATCGCATCGGTGATGTTGACCTCTCCATCGTCGTTGGTATCCCCGGAATCGACACAGGGCGGCGCCTCGACTCCGCCAAAGAGATAGGCGAGCACGCGAACCGCATCGGAGATGTCGACATTGACGTCATCGTTCACATCTCCTCGACGGAAGACAGGCCCGCCGCCGCCACTGCCATTGGACTCTCCCGGGGTTCCCTGGAGAGCCTCGAAATTGCCCGTGGCATTGGGATAGCGACCCCAGCTCCTGTCCTGCTCCATGGCGGGAAAGATGACCTTGTTGAGCAGATGGTTATCGCCCTCATCTCTGTCGACCAGCATGAGCATCTCACCTTCACTCGTGAGCTTGAAGTTGGCGTGAAGGCCCGGCTCATCGCCGCCGTCCTCATCAAGCCAGACAATCAGATATCCGCCGGCCTCGATCGTCGTGCCCTCGGGCAGCTCCCACTTCCTGGGGTTACCCTCCTTGTCGCTGAGATACATGCCCGAGAGATCGACGGTCTCGGCTGTAATATTGTGCAGCTCTACCCAGTCATCAAGCTCTCCCTGGGGATCGGCCAGCGTGACCTCGTTCAGGGGCATGACCTCGTTGATCACCACCGGGGTGAACTGGGCAACATCCATGTCAACAATATAGGAGTCGGCTCCAAGCTCGGCGCGCGGCGGCTCGAAGGACGTGACGCCGTCAGCGTAAACCTCCACGTAATAGCGAACCTCGGTGCCCGCGGGATAGGAAGGCACCGCGCCTCCATAGACCCCATCTCCGGGAGCGCCGTCATCACTCTTTCCATCGTCTCGGAGGTAGACCTCCTCAAAGGGAGCGTCAGGCACGCCGGCATGGTAGACGACCACCGAATCAACGGAGGGACCAACCCCAACCTCTACTCGAATGCCTACCTCTTCCCCGGAGACCGGGGGATAGAAGCCGCCCGCGCCATCGGGCGCGAGCTGGAGCTCAGCCGAGAGAATATTCGGAGCGGGCTCCTGGAGCTCGGGATGGGCCAGGAGAAATTCGCGCCGCTCCTCGACAAACTGCCGGATCCCCGGGACATTCCCCGAAGCGCTCTCGAGATTGTCATAGAAGGCGCTGGTGGAGAAGAGCTTCTTCGGGTCAAGCTCCACCTCCTCTGCGATCAGGTTGTGCATATCGGTGGCCATCGGCCCCATCGCGTCCCAGTTGAACGATTCTTCGACCAGGGTCCGCAGGTGGGCCAGGTAGCGAGCCCGCAGGCGTGGGATTTCCATCAGCCGTACCAGCACCGGCCGGTTTGGATTGTCGCTCTCGGGAAGAACCCGCCAGCCGTCGATGCAGCGAAAGGTCTCGTTGCCATCGTGCTGGATCGTGTGGAAACGTCCGAAGCTGAGGTCCTGGTAGATCGTGTAGTCGAGCCCCTTGTGAATGTAGCCATCGTCATCGGCGAAGGCGTTCTCGAGGGCGATCATCCAGAGTGTCGCGTCGACATCCAGAATGTCATGAACAAGGTCCTCGAACTCGGCGTCCGGGGTGTTGTTGAAGACGTCACAGAATTCGACCAGTGCCGCCCATGGATCATCCTGGTCATCGGACTTGAGCTCGTAGGCGGCCTGGTATTGGCTCTGGTTCGCTCCGAGCCAGGTCAGAGCGCCCTGGCCCCTGGTGAGAAAATTTCCGCCGCCGCAGTTACCGAGGGGAGGCAGGGCCTGCCCCGCGCCGGCGCCATTCGGCTGGACGACTCCCCCCTGGGGAACGGCAACCGGCTGAACATTCTGCCCGGGACGCGGGGGGCGCGGAGGACGCGGAGGACGACCGCCGCCGCCCGGGTTTCCATTACCACCCGTTCCGCCTCCGGAATTGGCCTTCCAGCGGTTTCCCTTGGTGCTGTCATACCACTCATCAAGAAAGTCCTTGTTGAACTGCTGAACATTCACATAGATGCCCCAGTTCTGCCCATTGAGAACCAGCTTGACGTGGTTCGCAGTAGGCGCGGGGAAGTATTTCCTGCAGGTCTGCGAGTAGAGCGCCTCCCTGAGAAAAGATGGATCGCCAGCGGCGTTGTTCAGCTTGACCGTCTGGTACCCGTAAAGATCGAGACCTGAATCGGTGTGGTCTACGGCGATCTTGAAAGAACGCTTCTCACCGGCATTTCTCTGGGAGGTATTGCCCCGCCAGCGAACCCCGACTCCTTCATAGACAATGCCGTCTACCGTCATGTCACCGGCAAGGTATTGGTCATCTACGCTGGAGACCTCTGCAAGCTGGCTCCAGAAATTGTTTCCGGGAAAGGTCAGCTCGATGGTGCGAAGAACTTCGCCATCATAGAAATCCTCATCGCCGGCAACAGCAGCGCCGAAGACCGGGAAGAGGGACACGAGAAACGCCAGGATCCTCATTCGAAAGAATCCGGCACAGCTTTCAAAAAAAGAACGCTTCATCTCTTACAAAACCTCCTGAGAAAAGAACCCCACGAACATTGGCCCTGCACCAATTGTAACGACAGAATCGAAAGAATACACCGTGGAACCTTGCCCCCCCCTGCGGTACCCAGGCTGGGCAACCCGAGTCTGAGCGCAGTTCAACACCCCGGATGTCACAAAGTGGCCCACTAATGCGAAACCAGGGAGAAAGGAAGCTCCCGGCTCACCTGGAATGGCTCAGAGCTCGGGAATATAGCAGCCAACCGCCCTTGTCGTTGGATTTTTAACAGCCTTCCCGGAGAGGACGGCATCGAGCGCGTCTCTCAGGTCCCTGGTTCGGGCCTGCCGCCGCTTTTTTCCAAGGTCAGCGTAAAGGTCATCGATCCTTCCGCGATAGAGGACCCCTGACTTGCCGATGACAAACGCCTCCGGGGTGACATCCGCCTCGAGCTCGGAGACCAGGGCATGGCGGGGATCTCTCAGGATGGCATTTTCGTAGCCAAAGTCCGCGGCATGTTTCTTCGCCTTCTCAAGGCCCAGATCCGGATCCACATGAACCAGGAAGAAGCCCGCCCCGCGCGGAGAATACTCGCCAATGATGGACTTGATCTCGGGCGCGTAGCTGTTGGCAATAGGACAATCATTGGTGATGAAGATCACCACATTGACCTTCACTCCGGAGAGGCCCAGCGGCTTCTGCGGCCGCCCATCGAGATCCAGCAGCGACAGGTCAGCAGGGGCGGAAGGAACACAGGCGGCCAGGGAAAAAAATATCGTGAGGCAAACGGCCGATGAGAACAGCCCCAGGCTGTTTGGCCTCGAGCTCCTGGGTCCAGGCATCTCAGTCGTCCTTCTTTTCGGACTCCGGCTTTTTCGGCGCAGGCCGGCTGGGAGACCCGGTCCCTCCCAGGCCCTCGACCTCGTCGGAGTCGACAACACCATCTCCATTCGTATCAAGACGCTTGAGATAGTCCTTATACCGCCCCGTCATCTCGCTCTCATCGATCTTCCCATCGCCATCTCGATCAAGATTCCTGACCCGGTCACGCAGCCGGCCCAGCAGACCGCCGACGCTCGAGCCACCGCGAGAGCCGCCCCTTCCAAATCTACCGCGGCCCGCAAACCTGCCGCCGAGACGGCTACCTGTATCGATCATCTGCTGACGAACCCCGCGCTCGAAGCGCCCCTCATCTCCCTGGTTGGCGCAGATGACCTTGAAGATAATGCTCCCCATTTCATCTGTTGACTCGAGCCCCCAGCGAACCCGGCGAGGGGGATCAAATTGGTTAAAGGGATTGTCGGCTGAGTTGTCAAAACTCACCACCCCGTTAATGACGGTACCCTTGGGCAGCCTCACAGGCTCCGCGTAATGGTAGCGCCCCTGCCAGTTGAAATCCCACTTATCGATATAGAAGAGCGGCTTCTTCGTTCCATCGGGCAGGGTGGCGCTGGCCTGCATGAACTTGCCGATGTAATGGGCGTGCGCTCCGGCGCCGATCAGATCAATATCCACCGGAACCGTAAAGCTGCCGCGGACCTGGTAATTCGCATCACCAGCGGGGATGTCTATTCCCGAGAGGCTGCCGTATACCGGCGGAATCTGGAAAGCCAGGAGCTTCCGATGCGGCGGTTTCTCGGAAAAATAAAGACCGAGGGTAGTCTTCTCCATTTCAACCTTCCCGGAAGGATGGAAATGAGAGGCCAGCACGATGTCGGCCCCCTTGGGCAACGGCAGGGACAGGTTCTGGGGCAGCTTGCGGGCGCTTCCTCCCACGGCCCAGCCTCCGAGGCTGCCGCTCCTGCGGAATCCCATCCCGCGAAAGCCGACCGTCCCGTCTCGCCCATCGGAACGCCGCGCCTCACCAGTGGTGTCGACGAAAAAGAGGCTGTGATGCAATACCGCTCGAGCCGAAGGCCGGATCTCGATAGCAGTCACCCACTTGTCCTCCGGAAGCGCCACCTTGACTACGAAGTTCCGGTAGATGTCTCCCCCGCCCGCGCGAACCTGGTAGGCCTTCTCCATGCTGACCACGAGATCCGGCTCGCCAAGTTGCCAACCCGCTGGAAAATCAGGCACCTTCGGCAGGCTCGCGGCCTTCCCCTCCTCCATGCCGGTCTTCACCCACCTGGAGATCAGCTCGACATCACGGTCCTGCAGGCGCCTTGAATCACTGAAATCTCCATGGCCGGGAACCGGATGCCAGGGGGGCATGTAGCGGCTCCCGGTGACACGGGCAATCATGCGTCCGCGTTTCTTTACATCGCGGTAATTCAGCAGGTCAAAGGGAGCGACCTCCCCGTCCCGGTGACAGCTCGAACAATTATTGAAAATGATGGGCGCGATGTGTTCGCTGAAGGTGACCTTCTCCGGCAGGGGTTTCCGGGCTTCAGCCGTGACTGCCGCAAGCTCCTTTTTTAAAACCGCTGCATCTTCCGCGGCCAGCGGTGAAAGAAAGCCGCAAAACAAGAGAGAAAGACACGCGGGGGAAACGAAAACTCGGCGGATATTCATCCAGGTCACCTTCAATTTCTATGGTCTTCAAAAAGTTCTCTTCACTTTCACCTGCCGGGAAATCGGCATGTCGGCGGGACGGACCGATCCGATACCCACAGGATCATTCTAACCTACAAAGATACGGCGTTTGTCTAAAGATGTAGGAAGAACCCTCTTCCGAAAACCCAGCCGTCTACTTCCTCCCAGGCCCTGGTTTTTCCAGGATGGCAACAACCGCTCCGTCCAGGATGCAGACATCACCGCGCTCGGCGTTGATGTGCATTCCACCGCCCAGGCGATAGAAGCCCACAGCGCTATTGGCCCCCTTGGGCATGCCCGAGTTGCCAACCAGGCGGCCGCTCGCTATCGGCTCAATCCGGACGTACTCCACAGCCGGCTCCATCCCAGCCCGTGGCGACGGGTCATGAATCAACAGGATCCCCTCATCGGCCCGGCCCTTTTCATCGACTCCATACCCGGCCAGGGTCACCCAGTGGCCGCCGGAGCGCTGGTAGACATCCTTGTCGGCATCGTGTCGATACCAGCCGACAATGAGCAACACCATGGAATCACCCTGCAAAGAACCCTTCACCCAGTCAAGATCCGGCCAGGGCCAGCCCGCCCTGAATTTCTTTTCAACCTTACGCCACCCCTGGTAGGCGAAATCAGCTGAATACCCTTTCTCCTCCAGCAACCTGCCGATGCCCTTCAGGGCAGCCGGGGTTCCAGTCTGCCGCTGAGTCTCGGTGTCCATGTAGCCTCGGCCGCCGAGTCGTCTGGCCAGGCGGCCCTGGAGCCGGGAGTCGAGCTTGCCCTCAGGCAGCAGGCGCTCGTACTTCCTTTCCCGGGCGAGCCAGGCCAGGGCGTTTGAAGCGGCCACCGGCCCTCCGTAATGTTTGCCCCCGAGAGGCAGGGCCGCCTCGGCATCGGTCGCCGTAAGATCAGGCATCACCCCAAGGCGTTCAACACTTTGAGCAGGAGGCTGCTTCCCTGGAGAAGGGGTGGCGACCAGGCTCTCCGGTGAACGATCCGCGACCCACTCTACCGCCCGGGGAATAAAGAACTCCAACCCCCTGGTCGCTTCAGGATGGGGGCTGATACTGATGACCCGTCCCCCCTCGCACTTTCCGGCCAGGATCGCCGGAGTCCCTACCTGCAGCCCGGCCGGGCTGCCGTTCTCGGCGTGCTCGGTGCGGTAGATGGCGAGCGACTTGAAATCCGGCAGCCGGTCGAGGCCTGCGGGAGAAACAATCGGCCCATTGGCGAAGATGACATCGAGAGGCCCCTTAAAATCCCCGAAGACCCTGCGTCCATCATCGGTCAACTCGATCTTCACCTTGCCCTTGCCACGCAGCCAGTGTTTGCCGGTGATGGTCTTCGCATCGACAAGCCCCAGGCTCCAGTCATAATTGGAGGCCGCCAGGTAGCCGCCGGCGCAGATCCCGATATAGCCGCCTCCCTCCCGCACGAAGTCCCGCACCTGCTCGCGTCCCTCCTTGCCGATCGCCCGGGCGATTCCGCTGCCGCTGCCGCCGGGAAAGATCGCCACGTCAAACTGCGGCAGGACGCCTGAGGCTATGTCGGCGGGGCCAACGCTGCACAGGACCACCTTATCGAGAGGATGAAGCTGCCGGGTAACGTTCCGGACCCCGTCACCGCCGGTACCGCCGCCATCATAGAGAGCCACCAGGACGAGCTCATCGGCCGGAACCCCCCGGGCCGCCGCGGCGGCTTTTCTCCCGGCAAGAACATGGGGCCCTCCCTCTACCATGCCGAGATGGCTCAAGGCCCTGTAGACCATGAGCCTGTGCTGGCGGACCCGGAGTGACAGGGGCTGGCGATGGAAGGTGGTCTCGAGAATGAAACCCTTGCTCCCGAAGCGGTCAATGCAGGCCCTCGCGAGGCCCGTATTCACCGGCCCTCCGCTGATGTGAACGAATTTGCGTTTCGGATCAGTGATCGTAGGATTCACCTCATCGATCAGCAGCGTGGCGACCTTCCGCGTCTCTGGAGAATCGAGATAGATCACGCTGGAGCCGACCGAGCCCTTGTTGGCGATATGAAAATCAAAACCTTCGTGCAGATCAAATACCCACTGAGGCCTGATCTTTCGCGCCAGTTCCCAGAGAGCCTTCCCTGGGACAGAGCGCGCAGCGTCCGGAGCGCCGGTGCCGGGAAAATTCCTGTTCAGGTTGTTGGCTGGCTTGTCCACGCCTGGCATCAAGCGGGTGTTAGCCTTCAGTCCGGGAGTGTTCGTTCGCGGAACAATCACAACCCGCCCCCGCACGACATTCCAGTGAACGAGCTGTTCCGCCGCCCTCGATCCGGCTGGTTCATTGCCATGCATCCCGCCGGTGATGAGCACCACAGGACCCTCCACGCCGGAATCGATCACGTAATAGGAATTCTCCCACCTGGTGCCCTCGGCCAGCACACCCCGTGAATATTCACGGGCGAGCAGGGCCGCCCCTTCTCCAGGGAGGCTAAGCAGGGAGACGGCGAGGAGAGCCCCCAACAACAGTGGTCGAATCGAAAACCCGCAGTGAATACTCGCTCTCATGCCTATCCTCCGGAACCCTTTGAACGATTGGACACCTGATTATAGATCGCGATGGGCCAACGACAAGACCCAGAACAAGACCGTTCTTGTTTACACACCAAGACTCCTACATCATACGCTGGTGTCCTGGACCCTGGGCTGGAATGGCCATCTGTCCTCCTGTCCGCTGCCAGGGGCTGAAAACACGAGCCCTTCATAATTGGAGCCTGCCAGATGAAACGCCTTGCGAGTATTTCCTGCCTGTTTCTATTCTCTTCGACCCTGCTTATCGACCCAGGCGCAACACTCGACGCGCAGGAAACCAAGCCCCACTCCGCGATCACTCCCGCCCCCCGAGGCGGAGGCTGGATGACTCGGCACAATAGCTTCAACTCCAGGGTCGCCAAAGGCTCGGTGGACCTTATCTTCATCGGCGACTCCATCACCCAGGGCTGGGAAGGAAGCGGCCGCGGAGTCTGGAAGAAATACTACGGCAAGAGAAACACTGTCAACCTCGGCATCGGCGGCGACCGCACGGAACACGTTCTCTGGCGACTCGACAATGGAAACATCAAGGGGATCGCACCGAAGGTCGCAGTCATCATGATCGGGACCAACAACTCCGGAAGAAACCGCAACTCGCCTGCGGAGATCGTCGACGGGATCACCGCTATCATCAAAAAGCTCAGGAAGAAGCTGCCCGAAATGAAGATCCTCCTGCTCGACATCTTCCCCAGGGGGCAGCGCTTCAACACCCAGCGCGGAGACATTGCGCAGGTCAACCAGACCGCCCGCAAGCTCGACGACGGAGTACATGTCCACTACCTGGCTATCGGCCATCACTTCCTCGAGACAGATGGAAGCCTGGACAAAAAGATCATGCCGGACTTCCTGCATCTGTCGACTCGGGGCTACGAGATCTGGGCGGCCTCCATCGAGGGCAAGCTCAAGGAGCTGCTTGGCGAGTGAACCATTGCGCGGTGAAAGAAAACGGGGCCAACCAATGAGGCTGGCTCTGAAACCATTAATTTTCTGCCTGCTTACCGGACCGGGACTGGCCCTGGGCCAGGACACCTCCGGGAGAGAAACACCCGGTGACCAGGCGGAAGCTCTCATCAAGCTGCTGGCCAGCAGAGGCAGGTCTGTCCCCAAGCGAGAGTTGCTCGAGAGGTTGCTGCAGAACAGGGAAGCCAATCTCCCTGGGGTGCGAAAGGCCGCTCGCGATGGTGACCGGGAAACACGGCTCATGGCCCTGCGCCTGCTGGCGGAGATGAAGGACCCGGAGGCTGCCAGGATCGCCGGCGAGAGCCTCGCCTCCAAAGAAGTGGCGATTCGCCGCAGGGCCGGCAGTGTCCTGATGCTCCTTGAAGACGACACCCAGGTCGCGAAGGTCCTCGCCAGGCTGCCAGTCGAGAGAGATTCCGGTGCCCTGAAGTCTCTCATCGCTGCCGCCGGGTCGAGCGGTCACGCCGCCACGGCTGATGCAATTCGTCCCTATCTCCGCGATGCGAACCAGAGCGTCAGGGTCAACACCGCGATCGCCCTGGCAAGGCTGGGAAGCATGGAGGCTCTCGGAACGGTCCTGGAGGCTCTCCAAGGCGTCGACATGCAGGCCCGCCGCGAAGCAGCCTACGGACTGGGTTTCTTCAGCGGGAAACGACAAAAAGCCCAGGCAGCGGCCCAGGCCATCATCGACAATCCCGCCGGCACCTGGAAGGCGGAGGCGGGGATCTCTCTCCTCCGCCTCGAGCTGGCAGCCTCTGCCGAAAAACTCGAGCTTCTCTCGAACGCTTCGACGCTCCGCCAACCGCGGGTTCAGGCCTGGTCCATCCAGGCGATCGCAAGGATGGGCGGGAAGGACGCCGCGGCCTGGCTGAAACAGAGAGCCGCGCTGAATGATCCGTTAGGAAGATTCGCTGGCCTCCAGTTGCTGATGAAAGGCGAGGGCTCTCATGCCAAAAAGTGACCTTCCAGTCTTTCGTTCAGTCTGTACCGCGGTCCTGCTCTTTTGCTGCCTGGTTGGGCCAGCCAGCGCCCACGAGGTAGAGGTCCATCGCGGCATCAGCCTCAACGCGGTCGACATCCTCGATGTCGGCCTGCTGAACCGCTTCCGAGCGGACATCGGCCAGGGCTCGATAGATGAAGACACCTTCCCCCAGTACTGCTACCACGCCTACAACCCCCACAACGGCCGCGGCTTTGACCTGCCCTGCCCAGGGGTGGTCGACTGGGCCAACATCATCGCCTCCAACGCCAGGGACGCGATGCCGATCCTCTGGGCTCAGGCCATCTCCGCCTACGATGCGGGGAATCTCGGTGGCCCCAACGGCGCCTTCCATAAGTTAGGCCGCTGCATCCATCTCATCCAGGACATGACCTCCCCCGCCCATACGCACTCAGACACCCACATCGATGGCGATGATTTTGAGGGATGGGGAGGCGGAAACTTCCTGCCCCTGCTCGATCTCGCGCCGGTCTTCCCCGCCGATGGTTCGCCGGAATCCTTCGTCCACACCGCGGCCCTGCTCGTCTACAGCGCGACGACCTGGCCTGGGATCATCCAGGAGGCCAACCCCCAGCCCGACACCCAGTTCAAGCGCATGTTCCCTACCCTGACCTTCCACGATGGAGGCTTCCTCGGCGACGATTATTGGGTCATCGACAACATCGGAGAGTTTGATGAGGCCGGCGTCTTCCCCCCCTGCATTGGCTCGCCCAGCGCCTGCGACGAGTGGTGGCCCAGCACCGACGACTTCTCAGAAGACGAAGGCGGACCCGGGGGTGCCAGGCGGATCACCGGAAATTTTTATGTCGAAAATACCGGCGGCGACAACAACCGGCTGACCCCGGCGCGCTGGAGAGGCGCGGCAAACAGCCGGACACTGCTGCGACTCTATTCCGAGGAGCTGTACCCGATCGCGATCAGCTATAGCGCGGGACTGCTGCAGACCTTCGCTGACACCGTCTGCCCTCCGCCAACGGCTGACTTTACGATAGAGAGAACGGGGCCTCGATGCGCGCCTCTCCTTGTCAGCTTCCTTGATCGCTCAGCTGGAGATGCCATCGGCAACTGGAGATGGGATTTTGGAGATGGATCCAGAAGCGACGCTCAAAACCCGACGCATCTCTATACCGAGCCCGGCACCTACATCGTCACCCTGACGATCTCGGGTGATTGCGGCGAGAGCTCACGGACGATCAGGGACCTCGTGAGAGTTTTACCCGGCAGTCCGGCGATCGACGGCAACGGCGACGAGCTCGGCGGCGAATGCGTTCCGGATCGGCCCTTTCACCGTGGAGATGCCAACGCCGACGGATCGGTAGACATATCGGATCCATCGCGGATTTTCAGCTACCTGTTCCTTGGCGGCGCGGTCCCCGCCTGCCTTGATTCAGCCGATGCGAACGATGACGGCGGCATCGATATCACGGATGGAGTTTTCCTGCTGAGGTACCTGTTCAACGGGGCAGCCCGGCCACCGGCTCCCGGACCGCCAGGCAACGAATGCGACAACGACCCGGCGGCTGGCGGGGATTCGCTCGGCTGCGCGGCCTATGAGAGCTGCTGAAGTTCGCCCCATCGGAGGACGCCCTCAGGGCCTGCCGCCGGACGAGCCTCTCCGCCCGCTTCGACTTTCCCGCCGACGGGGCGCTCCTGCATCGGTAACCGGGACCTGGGTCTTCCAGTTGACGTCGAGGATCTTGCCGAGGGCATTGTGGCTGCGCATCTCTTTTCGCTCAGGTTGGTGGAGCGCCACCGCCCGGGCGAGGCTCTCCGCAAGTTCTTTGCGGCCGCCACCGAGCCTTACCTGGGTCAGCACCTTCCCTTCCTGGCCAAAGGTGTCCGGAGCGATAACAAACAAACCCTCTTTGTTCTCGATACCTTTGACCTTCTTGAGTTCCGAGGCCTCCCCGGCAAAAACGTAAATAAAACGACCGATGAAATCTTTGCTCCAGGCCAGTTCATTGACCTGTTTCTGGAGCTTCTCCCTGGAATCCTTTGACCGCGCTACGGCCGCCACCAGCGGCAGGTTGTCACAAGCCGCAACGTTCAATGCCAGGCGGAAGTTAGGCAGAACGGGCAACCCCGGAAGAGAGGACCTGGACTCCTTCTTCACGGTGTAGCGTGAAGCGATCTCATCCATTTTCGTTTCCATGTCTCTGACCGCCTGGTCTTCCGAACCTGGGAAAGCCCAGCCGGGAGACCGCCCGGACCTCACAAGCCTGTCCTTGCCGTCAGGACTCATGATGCAAAAAACCGTATTCTCCAGTTGGCCGCTTCTTCCGCGGAAGAGCCCGCTCAGATATTCACCCTCTTCCTTGTCCTCGTAGGTTGCGAGCCTGCCGCAGACGAAGTTACGCGAAGCGCGAATGATTCCTTTGTCAGACAGGAAACTCCTGTCCATGCGCTGCTTGCCGGGTCACCAGATGCCGGAAATGTAGTGACAGTGAGGCGCGGCGGAAACCAGGAGAATCGGCTTGCCGGTGCGTTGAGCCTCGGTAAGCACGCTCTTGAGCGTTCCAAACCAGGCTATGCCGGCCTGGCGGCTGGGAGCCGCGTCAACTCCAGGCCGTTCCTGCGCAAAAGAGGCCATCGGCAATCCCAGGAAAACTCCCAAGCTCAACATCCGTAATAAACGTCGCATAATCTGCACTCCAAATATTTAGCTGACAAGCCCGACCGCGCCGACTACAGAACGGTAAACACCTCAAGAGTGAACCCGTATCGGTTTTATTCTGATTTATATCCTATCGAACGGGCCGGGAAACGAAAGACGATTAGAGGCAGGCCGCCTCGCTTTCGCAATCGGGATAGGACTTACAGCCGACTCCTGCCGGAGGAGGAGGTCCTCCAAGGAAGAGATAGTTCAGCCCGGAGATGCCGTCTGCAATATTGAGACGGCTATCCGCGTTAAAATCCATAGCGTCACGGCAACCGGGCTCAGGTCCACCCAGGAACAGCCAATTCAGCATGCACTGAGCATCCGCGATGTTGACCCGGCCATCGGAATTGCAATCATAGGTAACGGCGTTTTCGTCGATTCCCAAAAGAGTAACCTCGTAAGAGGTCAAATCCGGCTGGATTCCGAAATCCGCCTGGGCAATGACGTTTTCTACAGGACGCCCGGAGCCGCTGAGCCCGTCGATATACCGTATAACCTTGGTCTCACTCACATCCACCGCAGGGTAGGGACACTCGATATCAAGTCGCGCGATCACCGAGATGCCCGTGAGAGGCAGCATCACCAGCTCGGAAAAACCGAGAACCACGGCGCTCACCGCGCCAACGTTCCCTTCACCTTCGGTCAGCTCGCTCTTCTCGAATCCCTCACCAGCCCGCAACCCACCCTCATCCTGTTCGGCGGAAACTGTGCCTGTAACTGTAATGCCGACAATATTAATTCCCTCATCGGGCGCCATGCTGATGGACCAACCCTGAGCGCCAAGCGGGGTCTCGTTCGCGGACGTAGCTAGCGTACAGTTAATTGTCTGCGTAAATGTCTGCCCGGCAAGCCCCCTGAGCGTTCCGTTGTTGTTGCCTGAAAATCCGAGCTCAAACTGAGCCGGACTAAGCTCCTGGCTGTAGCAAGTCCCCCCAAGAGCAACCCCTAAAACCGCAACCAAAGCGTAAAAATAACTATATTTCATGACTACCCTCCCTGCTGGCAAACGAGCAGGATTCGACTGGAAATTTCGCCTTCTAATTTTTCAGCTACCATTAAAACCCAGGTAAAAACGAACCCCACCTTGCTTGTAGATCCGAACCCAGTCCGAAGGTCCAAAGTTAACAATAAAAACGGTTTATATCAACAGCACTGTGGCTGAATGAGAAACTCCCCTGGCCCTCTGAAATTGACCTAACATCAATAGTAAAGGCGAAACCCCCCCGCCACACCTTTTAATTACAGGCAGTTTAAAGGATTAGGACTTTTCAATCACCCTGTACATTTACCGCTGCTACAAATCTGCCTCACAAAAAACACCAACAAAAAACCCCGGAAGCCCAAAAACGGACATCCGGGGTTTTTGTCAACCTTTCAGATCAGCCTCAGGAGCAGGCATCCTGAAGATCGCAATCGGGGTAGGGCTGACATCCGACACCAGCCGCAGGCGGCGGTCCTCCAAGGAAGAGGAAGTTGAGTCCCGAAATACCATCGGCGATATTCAGCCGGACATCCCCGTTAAAGTCCATGGCGTCCTGACAGCCGGGCGCCGCACCACCGAGGAACAACCAATTCAGCAGACACTGCGCGTCAGCAATGTTCACCCGCCCATCGGTGTTACAGTCGTAAGTGATCGCATTCTCATCAATACCGAGAAGAGTCACCTCGTAGGGCGCCTTCCTGGGGAGAACACCGAAGTTATCATGAGTAATTACGTTATCAACCGGCTGGCCGGAGCCACGAAGCCCATCGACATAACGAATGACTTTCGTTTCAGTTACGTCAACAGCGGGATAAGGAGCCTGGATATCAATCTTGGCAATAACCTCGGTCCCGGAAGCAGGCAGGGTCACAAGCTCGGTAAAGGAGAGAACAATCGCGCTGATCGCGCCCATGTTTCCCGCCCCTACAGTGAGCTCACTCTTCTCGAACCCGCCTCGACGACGGCCACCGTCATCTTCGTCAGCCGCGGCGGTTCCATCAACGCTGATAGCTACGACACTGACACCCGCATCGGGCGCCAGACTGATCGACCAGCCCTGGGCTCCGACCTCTGTCCTGTTCTCAGAAATTGTCAGCGTACAATCAACAGTCTGGTTGAAGGTCAGGCCAAAAACGCCTGTGATCGTTTCACTGTTCTCACCGCTAAAGGCGAGATCGAAGTCCGCCTGAGAATCACCTGATTCTTCGGAGCAGGCTTGAAATGAACCCGCGCCAAGCTCTGGGACTCTTGTCTGGGCATTAATGGTGATCGCGTTGGTAACCGGCTGACCGGCACCCTGGCATCCATTGGCGTAGAAAAGTCGTCCGCCAACACAGCTTCCCGTCTCTGCAGTCAGCTCGCCTTCTATGTCGATCTTGGCAATAACACTGGAACCCTCAGCATCAAGAGTCACGGGATTGACAAAGGACAGAACAACGGCGCTCACCGCTCCATTGAATCCTTCACAATCACTGCCATTGCCGGCCTCACGGGTCGTCTGGCTCTTTTCAAACCCAACGCTTCGAAGACCACCCTGCGCAACATCCGCGCCCACGGTCCCATCCGTCGTGATCGAAGAGATACTGGTACCGTCGGCCGCGACACTGATCGACCAGCCCTGGGCTCCGACACCAAAATCATTATTCGACGATGTCAGTGTACAGTCGACGGTCTGGCTGTAGCTTCCGCCGGTGTCACCTGAAACATCTTCAATGCCACCGAAGCCAAGGGCTACATCGACATTGAGACATGCCGGAAGGTCGGAACAGGCCGGGTCATCACAGTCAGCGAGGCCGTTGCCATCCTCGTCACCAGCCCGGCTGCAATCCTCCGGTCGAGGAGCGCAGAGCGTCTTGACGCATCGTCCAAGCTCGGGAATAAAGGTCGAGGCGTTCATGGTGATAGCGTTCCTTACAGGCTGGCCAGCACCGCGGCAACCATCCCCGAAGAAAACAGTCACCTCGCTGCAATCGCCAGGCACGCTGGGGATCTCGGCCGCCACATCGACCTTTGCGATAACTGCGGAACCCTCAGCATCAAGAGTCACGGGATTGACAAAGGACAGAACAACGGCGCTCACCGCACCCCTGAGACCATCACAGTCGTTAGCACCGCCGGGGGTTACTCCCGAACGCTCCGTTGTTTCGGTTTTTTCGAAACCGACGCTTCGAAGACCACCCTGTGCCACATCCGCGCCCACAGTGCCATCTGTAGTAATGCCGGTGATCGTACCGCCTTCTGCGGCGACACTGATCGACCAACCCTGGGCTCCAGCATCTCCGGGATTATTCGAAGTGGTAAGAACGCAATCAAGCGTCATCTCCTGAGCTGAGCCGGCAGCTCCGACAATCTCGTCGCCGCAGGGGCCACCAAACGAGAGCGCAACATCCTGCGCAGAGCTTTGCCCCGCGATTGCAATACACAAAGCTGCCACCAATCCACATAGACTTCTGGATTTCATTACTGAAATCTCCTTCCATTTATTGACAGAGAAAACCCTCTGTAGACACCCAACGAACTCTATCCTGTTGTTTACAAGACCAAGATACTAAGTTTTCGGGCAAATGCCTGCAAGCCCGACTACTGGGACAAGCAGAAAAAACAATCAGTCTTATCGGAACCCCGGTTTGGCCCTGGCTCTCTCGCCAGCTCAAGCCGATCACTCCGGAGTACGAACGTACGCACCCCAGAAGCGACTCCATACCGGATTCAGTATCCGAATGATCATCCCCCTCCCTGCTCTAAAAACTTGCTGGAAGGCAAAGTAAACCAGCCCGGGCTCATCAAGTTCCAATGAAAATGGGCGCAATAGGCCACAATTTCATCGATTGACTCTACGCTCACAGCCCGGCCAACTGAACCGGACCATAAAACCGACTGCGTCAACAAGCCCATCACTGCCGGAGAGACGCCCCGTCTCTCTTTAAAACTAATACCAAGATTAAAGATCAAAAAACCGCGACGCACTCTATTTCTCACGGTCATTTTTCATCCCCAACCGAACCCGGCAGAAGCTCAATTACCCGTCAACAGCGCGGCAAAATCTGCAGCGATCTTTCGCTGGATCTCCGTCTTCAGCCACCCGGGATCAAGCTCGGCTTCGATGCTGAGAAAATCGTAACGGTTTTCTCGGCCATTGGTAAAAAGAGAGACTGAGCCGGAAGCCTCGGTTCGCAGGAGCCAGCTGTGAGCCTCAGGCTTCTTTCGAAGAGCCATGCGATGCAGCTTGAGCGAGTTGCTTGTCCAGACCAGCCCCTTGGGCCCGAGGGCGAGGGTCACATTCTGGCGCCCCTTCAGCCTGTTACCCACAGACTCGGTCCAGTAGGTGTAGTAGGTGCCTTCGCCATGGGCCATATGAAGAGTCACCCCTCGCGCGCCTGAGACGATTGCGAAGGCCGGCGCGGTCGATGCGGCCTTCGCATTGCCCACCTCCATGAAAGAATCATTACCCATGTCATACCCGAGACAAAAGGCCAGGTAGTCATTTGGCATATCCGCCCCATCGGCGCTGATGCCGTACCTGGCGTTCTCCTCGGTCTTCTCATTCGCCATGGGCTCCTGGGCCGAGATCTTCTCGCCCTCACGGGTCCACAAGGCAATGTTGATGCTCGGCGATGTTGGCGCATAGTCCGTCGCAATCAGCTTGACCTCAATCACGTTCCTGAACGGACTGCCGTGAAGAAGTCGACATTCGCCGCTCAGCACCAGGTGCCCCTGCTCGACGCTGGCGGAGCCGTCCAACGTGATGAAATCCGCGAGCTGAGAGGCCGACGAAAAATCATAGCTCAGCTGTACGACACCTTTCTTCTTTCCAAGGTATTTCTCCTTCACCTGCGCCGAGACAAGCCCCTGCAAGCCGGGCGCTTCAAGGCTCTTTTCAGCGGCAAGGGAGTAGAGACCCGCCAGCTTCTCCCTGGAATCCTTGAAATAAGGAAGGCCTCGATGACGCCGGACAATATCCTCGATGCTCCGGAGATAGATCACCCAGTCTGTATTCTCTGCAGTGTCCGGTCCCCCATCATCCTGGGAGGCGAACCGGACGAAGGCCTCCGCCTGCAGAATGCTGCTCTGGAGCAATCTGCCCCCAAGGTAGCTGATTCCATCCTGGAAAGCAGCCCGATCCTTCTCCGGGATTCTCCCCAGCGCGTCCCAGGCCGCCCGGGGCCCCTTCCTGCACAGAATCAGGACCTGGACACCAACCATTCCAGCGGTCTCCCCATAACGCGCAGCCACCTCATCGACCTCGCCAGGCGGGAGCCTGTCCATGCCGGCCTGCAAAAAACTCAGCAGCACAGGCAGTGGCAGCTCGAGAAGGTCGCCCTGGTGAGGAGAGCCCCCTTTGCTATGAAGAATTACGGAGACCTCGTGGGAATCAGATTTCTTGTAGCTCTGCAGCCACCAGGACGGAACGACTCCATCCTCCCCGGCCGGCTCAAATCCGACCAGGAGATCCCTCTTGCCCCTGAACGTTCGCAGGCCAAGCAACATCTTTTCCCAGGCCCAGCGGCTCAGGTCGAGAGCCTTCCTCACCCTGTCGATACCCTCCCGCAAAGTTTTGACCGGGACCTCCGGGATTCCATCGAGGATTTTTTCGCCGCCCACATAGTCGCCCTTCTCAATGGCGACCAGGGCCGCCACCTCAGCCTTCGCGATGGTCTCCTCCGCGCCCTCGATGATCCCCTCGCTCACAGAGACAGCGTCAAGGATCGGCTGGGTTCTTTTCCTGTAGCTGCGCGGAGTCCTGCTGTTCAGCTCCTCGACAAGCTTTCGCGCCGGCGCAAACTCACCCAGCTCAAGAAGATTTTCAGCCCGCATGATGGTGACCTCGAGATCGCTCTCGAGACCAGCCAGGACTTTTTTTCTCCAGTCTTCCAGCCTGGAGTTCCCTTTAAAACGGAACTCAAGATCACGGATGCTCGATAGAGCTCTGCGATATTCCCGCAGCTTCAGATTGCCCCCGATCTGCTCCTCCGCCTTCAGCGCGAGCTCAAGCTCCAGCTCGTCGCGTTCCCCGGCGGAAAGCTGTGGACGCAGCGAGAGAACCTCGAGAGCGGGCGACAGGACGAAATCGGTGCTGGTGATGCTCTGGTTGTGTCCCTGGATCGCAAATACGTTTCGCCCGGGGCGCAGCAGGCGAAGGTGTTTACCCAGGTCGTACAACCTCTCATCTCCCTCCGGCTGCTCAATATAGTCAGCCGGATAGTCAAACGCGGGAGCACTCGCCTTGATGTGATGCCTCAGCACCTCCACACCGTTGAGATAGGCTACAAAACCATCATCGATGAGCAACTTCAGCCTGAGCTTCTTGACCTTATCAAGCTCCTTCACCTCGAAGGATTTTCGAATATAGAGGGTAAGATACTTCTCCTTACGCATGCTCTCGAGCCGAGTATTCACCGTCGTCAGCTCGGACTCCGATGAGCTGTAGCCGAAACCCGAGGGGCTCAGCTCCCATCCGGAATCATCGAAATCAGCCTGGTTCCAGCCCTCCGGTGGCTGCGACCTGCCCGGGAAGATCCTCCAGTCTTCGCCTCTCTTGATCAGCCCTGTAAAATCCAGGGCCGCCTTCATGGAGGAGGCCCCAGCAGGAACCGTGTCCGGTCCAGAAGGTGGAGGCGAAGGCCCAGCAACTCCGGAAGGCTTCTCGGCCGGAGAAGAGACCGTCTTGATCTCCGGAATTTCCCTGGCAACCGGGGGAAGACGTTTGCTCCCTGGAGAATCCGCCTGGAGCTCTTTATTCGCAGGCGCGGGATCCGCGGGAGAAACCCTCGCGACTGATTCCGACTCAGGTGGCGGAACGGACTCAACATCCTCGTCTCCTCTATAGAAAAGATAGCCAGACAAGGCCAGGGTCAGAAAGATGCCTTTCGCGACGAGAAGTTTCCTGCTGGAAGACGTCTCGTCCGATTCGGGACCGAAGTGCTCCCCCACCTCAGCGTTTAATTCGGTGAAGTTTCCGAAGCGGGCGGCCGGGTCTCGATCCAGCATTCTCCCCACGATGGCAGAGATCTCCTGGGGGGTCGAAGCCGACCTCTCAACAAGCGGAACCACGTCCCTGCCGGCCTTGCGGGCTGTGACCTGCTCCACTGAATTCCCCGGAAAAGGCGGCTCACCCGTCATGACATGATAGAGACTGCAACCGGCGGTAAAGACTTCTCCCCGCCTGTTCCCGGGGGCCCCGTCGAGATCGGCCGGGTCCGAATAAAAAACCCAGTCGGCGAAGCGAACCCCAAGCTTCCTCCTGATCGGCGCCATCGAGGCCGACAGTCCCAGGTTGAGGATCTTGACCTCTCCGGTCTCGCTGAACAGGAAATGTTCTGGAATCAGCTGGGGGTGAAAAACTCCATTCTGCTCTGCATGGAGAAGCCCTGAGCTGACTCCCCAGAGAACCTCGGACCAGGCCGAGACCGGCAGGCGTTTCTGGCTGATCCTGTCGCGAAAACTCCCGCCAGCCACGTATTCCATGCTGTAGAAGAGATAGCCCTCCTCAGTACAGACATCATGGACCCTGACGATGTTTCGATGATTCAGGCTCGCCGCAACCCTGGCGCCCTCGACAAACGCCTCGGCCACCGCCTTCTTCCCACGCAGGGCCGAGGCCAGGAATTTCAGGGCGACATAGCGCTCAACGCTGAGCTGAAAGGCCTTGTAGATCTTGCCCATGGGGCCACTAGACAGGAGCTCATCAATCCTGTAGCCCCCCAGAACCCTGCCCACGAGTTGGTCTTCAGGATGTGCCATGAATCAAGGGGTCTTGCGACCGCGAAAGAAAAATAAGGATGCGGAAAAAACCTCAGCTCGGTCCGGAAAATCTGGATTCCGCCCGGCCTGCTGGTAAACCGGCCTATCGTAAAATCAGCTTACCATTCTACCGACCGCTCCCCCAGAGCACAAAACCCTATGGAAACGCGAAAAAAAACGAATCTGACCATTTAATTGATGCAAACACCGCTGCGGCAGTACAATTCGGTGGACCGGGGTTGTTGGCAGCAAAGCCGGTCGCCGGGCTTAGTTCAGTACCGCAACAGGAACTCGCATTCTGGGGAGCGAGTTCCGCGGATAATAGGAGCATGCTCATCATGACAGCCAGGACCAAAGCGCTGTTGTTCTGTTTTTCTCTTTTTGCGGCCGCCTTTCCGGCCACGGCGAAGGCCACCGTCAGTCTCTGCGTAGGCGAGGTGGACTTCGAGGCGTATACCGTCGAGATCATCCTCGAGTCATCCCAGCCCGTTCGAGGCTTCCAGTTTGACGTTACCGGGTTCACGATTGCCGAGATCTCCGGCGGACTTTCCGAGGAAGCCGGCTTCGACGTATTCTTCAGCGACAATCGGGTGCTCGGTTTTTCCATGGCCGGCGATAGCGTCCCCCATACGGATGGAGTCCTCCTGGTGATCACCTTCGCGGAGCTCACCGGCAGCGAGGGGTGCCTGGAAAACGTGATTCTCGCCGGCCCCGGCGGACAACCCCTCGACGTACTCGAAGGGGAATGCGTCTCCCTCCAACGGGAGGAGACCCGCTTCGTCCGCGGAGATGCCAACGACGATACGCAGGTCAACCTGACCGACGCGGTCTTCATTCTTTCTCATCTTTTCATGGGAGAAGCTGCTCCAGCCTGCCTGGCCGCGGCGGACTCAACAGGCAATCGGACCCTGGACCTTTCAGATTCGGTCTTCCTGCTCAACTACCTCTTCAACGGAGGGGATGTCCCTCCAGCCCCATTCCCGGAATGCGGAACAACGGAGATGGGGGCGGATGACCTCCCCTGCGAATCAGCGGCTGGCTGCGAAGCCTGACCCGGGGGATATCAGATACCGAGGAATAGATCGCGGCCCTTAGCCAGGGCCGCGATCTTTCTATCGCTGACGCTCCGCTTGAGCATCCAGAAGCCGCAGTCCGGGTGAACAAACCGAATCCGGTCGCCCCCCAGCACCTCGGCGGCCTTCTCGATCCGGGCCGCGACCTCTTCGGCTGTCTCAACATGGTTGACCTTGATGTCAATCACACCGATACCGATCTTGAGCCGTTCATCGATCTCGCGGAGCGCGGCCAGGTCTTCTTCAGGGCGATGAGCCAGCTCAAGAACGAGATGGTCCGCCTGCAGTCCATTCAGGAAGCTGACCAGGCTCCCCCAGGTGCCATCCTGAATAACCTGCCCTCCATAATTTCCAAAGCAGAAGTGCACCGCCTTCTCCACTCCTTCGTCGACACCCTCAAAGACCTTGTTGATTGCCGCGGCGGCGAGGGGTCCGTCCTCGGGGTTGCCGGGGATATTCGCTTCATCTATCTGCAGGCAGGAGCAGGAGAGGCCTGAAACCTGCCGTGAAAGCACGCCGGCCAGCGCCAGCAGCAAGCTCTCAAAATCGCCGTAGTGCCGATCCAGCAAGGTGCGGGCAAGCATATAGGGACTCGTAACAGTGAACTTGAAGGCTCCGCCGGCTACCTCGGCCGCCCGCGCACAGTCTCCCAGCAGGTCGAGGCTCCCTTCGCCTAATTCCCCGTCAACCACAGCTGCAGGTTGGACCCGAAAGCCCATCGATTGCCGTGCGGCAAACTCCTCGGTTTCGCTGCGGCCGAACTCGGTCCGGGTTCCCGCCATGGGGGCGACAAAGTACTCGATCATTCCGTTGGTGTCCGGATGACCGGGGTCGAAGCGATAGAGCTCCCCATCGGTCGGCAGCTCGATACCAGCCTGGCGCTGGGTATCGAAAACGACCCGCGTGGCATCCGCCACAGCCTCCTGCGATGGTGCGGCAAGCAGCCAGGAAGGCAGGGGGTAGGAACCGACGGTGGTTGTCAGGATCTGTTTGTCAGGGAGGGACGACATTGTTCAATGACCAGTTGCGTTTGATGGTGGAGCCGCGCAGAGCGTCATTCTGCCCAAGACAAGGACGCTTGGACAGCGCGAATCCTCTCCACCTCTGGAAACGAGAGCCTGCTTTACTCTTCAGATGAGAGCAGGTCAGTCATGATCGCGGCAAGGTTCTCATATCGCGCCAGCTCATCGCCCACGAGCGCTCCCGCGGCCAGATTGCTGCGTTCCCGAGGGTCAGCCTGCAGATCGTAGAATTCCTCGGTGTCATTGAGGAACCGTATCAGCTTGTAGCGCTCATCGCGGATCGTATTCCCCCTGGTGTTCATGTTGCCGGGCCGGCCTCCCTCGCCGAGGAGCTGGGTAAAGGCCCAGGGGCGCAGATCCTCCGCCTGCGGGTCAACGAGGTATGGCAGGAGGCTGACGGAGTCCACCTCCACCCCGGCCGGCAGGGTGCTGTCCATATCGCCGCCGGCAAGCTCGACGACCGTCGCGTAAATATCGGTCAGGTCGACCAGGCCTTCGACCTCGCGGCCCCCATCGGCCACGCTCGGCCCTGCGATGACAAGGGGGACATGGATCCCGCCCTCGTAGAGGCTTCCCTTGCCGGACCTGGTTGAGATCCCCGCAGGAGCGTTCGTCCTGCCCGTGCCGTTGTCGCCAAGATAGATGACATCGGTATTGGCCATCATCTCGGGGCCGATTGCAGCCCACAGCCTGCCGATCTCGCTGTCCATCGCCTCGATCATGGCCCCGAAGTACTCCCGAGGTCTGTTGGCGATATCCGCGGCCGTACCTGTCAGGTTGTCATGACTGTGAAGTCCTTCAGGTGGCAGATGCAGAGGAGTATGGGGAGCATTGAAGGCCAGCCACAGGAACCAGGGGCCATCCCGGGCGTTGAGCCAATCGATCGCGTCATCTACGTTCTCGGTGGTGGCATAATTGGTCACGTTACGCCGCTGGCCATTTACCACCTTCGGCCAGGAGTTGTAGTCACTGATCGCTCCGCGCAGACCGCCGGAATAATGGGAAAACCCGGCCAGGTTCGGATGGCGGTTGCCTCCATTGGAGTTGTCGTTGAGATGCCATTTCCCGATGCAGGCATGGGCGTAGCCCAGGTCGGGATTGGCATCCAGCGCCTCGGGAATCGTGAATTCCGAATTCGGCAGGCCTCCGCCGTTGTTGTTCACCAGGTTGCCGACGCCGGTCCTGAAACCATAGCGGCCGGTCAACATCGAGGCCCTGGTAGGCGAACAGAGAGGATTCGCCCAGACGTTTCGAAAAACCACGCCGCTCTGACACAGCGATTCGATATTCGGAGTCGCAGCGAAAGCTCCCGCATCTCCGTAGCAGGCGGCGGAGTCCGCCCCCAGATCGTCGGAGATGATGACCAGTATATTCCGCCCGCCCTTTACAGGAGGCGGCGGCTTGTCATCACAGAGGTCGTAGCTCTCGCAACCCAGGCCGTCCGCCGTCGGATCTTCACCGCAGCCGGCGAAGGGAGCCGGCGGCGGTCTTCCCCCGAGGAACAGGTAGTTGAAATCGTAGACGGCATCGCTCAGGTCAAGGTTACCGCTGTCATCGGCATCGCCTGAGTCGAGACAGTCAAGCTGCCGCCCTCCCTGGAAAAGATACTGCAGGATGAGCACCCCATCGCTGAGGTCCACGGAAGCATCGACATTGGCATCTCCCCTGACAAAGCTCTCCTGCGCCTGCAAACGCCTCGGCAACCAGGCCACGGCGGCCAGTAACCCCAGGACGACCAGTAACCTCAGGACGGCCAGGCCCCGGGAAGGAGAGGCGCCGCGGTGCGCGGCACGAAAGCTGCAAGCTGAAGAACTGGTGATCATGGATCTGGTCCGGGGAAAAAATCCGGCCTCCTAAAAGTGCCAGCGTACGGTTGCGCCGAAATGACGCGGGGACTTGAACCCCGGCAGCCGACTTTGGTTCTGAATAATTGCCCTGACTGACAATCCAGCAGGCCCAGAGCCTGAGTATAAATCCCATCTCCGGTAATTTGTACTCTCAGGATAGCACCCTTTTTATTAACTGGAGAACGAGCCCCGGTGTATGGAAACTGTCCTTCTGGACCTTCATCTAACCGTCGGGAGAATAATAATGACCAGGGACCTGATCGGATCAGCCCTTCTGGCCAGCGCGTTGTTGGCGTGCGGCTTCAGCTCGCAGGCCTCAGGCGATGCGACGGCCAGCCAGCCGAACGTCCTTTTCATCGCCATCGATGACCTGAATGACTGGGTAGGCTTCCTCGGGGGACATCCCCAGGTCAGAACGCCTAACATGGACCGCCTGGCCGCCCGCGGCACCGTCTTCACCAACGCCCACTGCGCCGCGCCTCTCTGCGGTCCGTCTCGAGCGGCGCTCTTCAGCGGACTCCTGCCGACCACCACCGGCATCTATGGAAATGGAGAGAACATACAGAAAAAGAAACCGGGGCTGGTCTACCTGCCCCAGCACTTCGCAAAGAATGGATATTCGACCTTCGGCACCGGAAAGCTGCTCCACAAGGCCAGCTCCGGCCTGTTTGAAAAGTTCTTCTCCACAGAGCAACGCTGGAGTCCCCTCAGCAAAAAACAGGTTACCTATACGAAAAAAGAGCTGCCAGGCAAAGGCAAAGAGCCGCGCCACGTCATCGAGTTCGGCGGCAAGACCATCGTCCTGCCGCTCAACCGCATGCCGAGCGACCGCGCCCCGAAAGAGACCAAGGGAGAATCCTTCGACTGGGGCCCCTTTGATATCGCAGACGATGAGATGGGAGATGGAAAAATAACGGCCTGGGCCTGCGAAAGGCTTCGGAAGAAAAAAGACAAACCCTTCTTCCTCGCTGTCGGTTACTACCGCCCCCACATACCGCTCTTCGCCCCCCGAAAGTATTTCGAAGGCTATCATGAGAACTCTATCGCGCTGCCCCAGACGGCAGAGAAAGACCTTGACGACCTCGAGGATGCCGGCAGGAAGACAGCCCTCGAGGCGGTGACGGCCGGCGCCCACGCCACCGTCCTGAGACATGCCCAGTGGAAGGCGGCCGTACGCTCCTACCTCGCCTGTGTCACCTTTGTCGATGCGCAGATCGGACGGCTTCTTGAAGCTTTAGAAAAAGGGCCCCACGCCGGGAATACGCTGATCGTTCTGTGGAGTGACCACGGGTGGCACCTCGGAGAAAAACAGCATTGGGGAAAATGGACCGGATGGGAACGGTCGACACGCGTCCCCCTGGTGATCGTCCCGCCCGCCAGTCAGCCAGGCGTAAAAAAATGGGTGGGACAGCGAAGCCCCGAGCCCGTCAGCCTGCTTGATCTCTACCCCACCCTCATCGACCTGGCGGGGTTGCCCGGACGCAAGGGCCTGGATGGACGCTCGCTCAGGCCAGTCCTCGACAATCCAGGGGCCGCCACCGGACGCGCGGTGGTCACCACCTTCGGGAAAGGCCGGCACGCCGTCCGCTCGCGTTCCTGGCGGCTGATTCGCTACGAGGATGGAACCCGGGAGCTCTACGACCTGTCGAAGGATCCGAACGAATGGAAGAACCTTGCGGGCCAGACGGAACACTCCCGTATCGAATCGGACCTGGCCTCCAGGCTGCCCTGACCAACGGTACACGACAACCGCTCCAACTTGAACTTCCCCGGCGACTCCGGCCTTACCGGATTGAACAGTAGCGCCTACCCGGCACCTCAGGTCTTTCTCTCATGAAAAGACCGTCGCCTTCACTACCCGCCAGATGCCGGCTTTACCGGATTGAACATGGGACTGTCTCCATCCCAGCCGGTAATCTCGCCAACCAGGGCATCGACCTTACCTTCGGGAAGGTTCCCGGATATCCCGAACAACTGTCCGGTCCCTCGTATCTTCAGATACCTGCCATCCTTGCCCGCAACGGAAACGACATCGCCCCAGGCCTCGAGCTTTATTTCGACGAGCTGGTAGCTGGCGCTTTTACAGGCTTTATCGAGCTCCTTGAAATCGATCTTCCTCGGCTCCAGGAGACTGTAACTGGCAATTCCATCAATCGTATCGAGCGCGACCGCGTGAGCGCCGACCTGGCGCTTCAAGGCCTTCACCAATCCGAAGGCCAAATCGTTTCATATTCACGAATCAAAGGCGAGATGGAGAATCGCGTAGGCCTTGCCATCCGGGTTAAGAATCTCGGGCTCGCTCGCGCACCCGAAGAGGCCGGCGAGGAAAAATCCGGAAACGACAGTCATCACTTTATTCATGGTTTTCTTTCTGATTAAAAACGGATTCCGAAACCAAAAAAGGTTCGCACATCAAGGGCAAGCTGCCCCGCCCCCGCGTCGGCCTTGTAATTTCCATAAACGGGCACCTCGACCAGGGCGACCAGGTCAATTTCAGGATAAGGATGGTAGGTCAACCCGGCTCGAAGCCTCAATTCCCGCAGGCCGGTATTGTCCCGATCAATCCCGCTGAGTTCATCAGGGTCTTCATGTCGCCAGCTCAAGCTGATCTTCGCGCTCGCCGATGGACCGGGGTATTGGGCATGATAAAAGCGATAGGCGAAGCTGCCGCTGATGGCAAAGAAGTCCCCCTCGGAAAATTCACGGCTCCCCTCGTTGTTGGCCTTATAGATCGCATGCGTGTCAAAGCGAAACCTTCCGGTGCTCAGCGTCAGCGCAAGGCCGGCGATCGGATCCAGCGACCCGGAACCGGGCTGCATGGAGAAGGGCAGGAATTCCGTCCCATCACGTTCCTCCGTTGAACCTGTCGGCAGCTCCAGTCCACCGATCGCGGAAACATGAAAGGCGCTCTGCTCCCAGTACTCGCTGAAAAACCGGTACTTGCCAAGCAGGGCCATATCTCCGAGTCCTTCGCTGCGATTTCGCTCTCTCACTCCCAGCGGGGTCTCGCTGCTGGATTCCTTCTGGAGAACCGGAAGCAGGAGACTCAACGACAAATCCGGCAGCAGGCCATAATTGAAGCCGAGGACAGCGCGATTCTCCTCCATGGAGCTGTCGGAGGAATTCGGAATCTCGTCGGAACCGCTGAACAAGCGGCCTCGACTGGAATAAATGTGGCTCAGAGAAATCCGGCTGCCCGATTCAAAAATTGTGTGGCCGGACAAGACCTCGATTCCTCCATCCTGGGCCGAAATGCCGGCCGGCAAGACAAGCGCCGCGAGCATGGCCGCCTGATGGATTCTCAATCGTTTTAAAATACGCATGGCATACGCCTCTACAAATCCCTGATCTTCAGTCATCTAACCGACAGCTTATCTCCGACCTGCAAGCCCGGGGATTCCTCCTCGGACCTCGAATCGAAAACAGATCCCGGGATCAGATCAGGAAGCGGCAGGTGAGCAGAAAGATGGGAAGCACGCCTGGAAGATCGGACGGCTCGGTGAGCCACGAGACGGCCGGCCGGGGCAGGAAAGCCCAACTTTCGACAGCCCCGGAGGCGATATCGCGCCGGAGCATCTCAAGACCGGCGGCTGGAGAGACGGACGCTGCAACGAGAGGATCGATGCCAGCCAGGCTGTATTCGCGGCAGCATCCAGCGCAGGGAGGCCAGGAGATGGAGGCTCCGTCAGCCGGGATTTCTTTCTTTTCTTCCGCTCCCGAACAGCAGGAGGCAGGCCCTGGGGCCGATTGCCCGGCGCAACAGAGCCCGGAAGAGGATGAGCCGCGATAACCACTCCCCTTCTGGATGAGTTCTCCTTTGAGAGAACAATAATGCAAATCCCGTGCGGGAACGGGATGTGAAATCATGTGGGCCAGGACCAGGCAAACAACGACCAGTCGATGGTCGATGGTAAAGGAAATACCCTTGGCAAGCTTCAACTTCATGGCGGAATTATAACCCCGGGCCGCGTTATTCGCAAACAAGAGCCCTGCGCCAGGGGAAACCGGCCGCATCGGGAAATCCTAGCCGATGCCCGCAAGTTCGCTCGGTTCCAGGGATAAATTCGAAAGATACTTGTCCAATTACGGAACGGACTGAACGACTATCAGGTAAATGGCTTGACCCTGTGACGACAAGAATCGAAACTGGTTTGATGCTAATGATAGCTAAAAGAATGTACCTGGGCCTGCTTCTGTCTGCCCTCTTCCTTTTCAGCATGGGATTTCTTTCCGGCTATATCCTCAAGGATTCCCTCGAAGATATTGAGAACCAGTCCCGGTCGAAGATCATATCGGCCCAGGCCGGTGTGTCGGCAACCTCAAAGAGTCCAGGTGATCCCACCGGGAATCGGAAAATAGCCCGCAAGCGCAAAGCTCCCTCGCGCAATAGCGCCAGCTCATCAGATGAGAAAGAAAACTCGGAGCCGGCTGAAAAAGAAGCTCCCCGAAGTGAAATTCTCTCCGACCTCAAGACAGCCCTTGCCAACGGCGAGAATGACAGCATCGGGGAAATGCTCGAAGAGCTGGCCGAATCCAGCGGCGAACCCCTGAGCGAAGAAGAGCTCCTCCTGCTGCAGGGACTCCTCACCGAGGAAAATTCTCAACATCTCCAGGCGTTAACCCAGGCGCTCATCATGGCCGGGGACCAGCGCGGCGTCGAGATTGTCATGGGCTTTCTCGACGACAGTGAAAACAGCCTGGCCAATCGCCGTGAGATCCTTGACTCGCTCGAGAGGCTGCCGCCTGAACGGGCCAAGGAGGTCGCCCCGGAACTTGCCGATTTCATCGCCTCGGACCCGCACCGGGAGCTCCAATCGAAGGCCGCGCGCGCCTACGGACAGATGCACGGAGACGAGGGAGTCGATTCTCTCATCGGCCTGCTCGAAGACCGCCCTGACATCAAGCCACAAGTCCTCTTTGAGGCCATGGGCTCCATGGCCGGAACGGAGGAGCTGGGGGCCATGATCGATCTGATGGACAACGACTGGAGCCGGGAGCAGAAGCGCTCACTAATGGAAAGCATTGGCAGAGCGTCCCTCGAGGATGGCAATCCTGACACACTCATGAAACTTCTGAAAGAACAGCCGCCCGGCATGTCGCAAAGACTGGTCGCGGAAGGAATCGAAAACCTCTCTCACGATCTCGACACGGACTTCCTCGCCGATGCGCTCAGGGAGGTTCCCGACGACCCGCGCGCGCAGGAATCCATAGCTCGCGCTATGGCCCGCAACGGCGGCAAGGAAGGACTCGAGCTGCTGCTCGAGGCCGCCGCCGACCCTGAGTTTGAATTGAACGATCGAGCCCTGGCCCGCGCTCTCAGAGAGGCCTCAGGACAGGAGGCAACCGCCGCGATGATGGACCTCCTCGCCAACAGCGACCGGGAAGACATTGTAGAGACCCTGGCTCGCGGGCTGAGCCGTAACGCCGACAGGGCGACCATGGGAGCGATGCTAGATATTCTCGAATCGAGCTCTCACCCCGAGCAGAGACGCGCCATCGCACGCGCCATCGAGGAGGGCAACCGCAATGGTCTGCCCCCCGAAAGGCTCCTGGACCTCATCTCCAAGGAAAACGACAGCGATATCGCCAGGAACCTGGGCCGGTCGCTTGAGAGGCTCTATCCGGATCTTGTCGCCGAACAGGCCGGAAGCCTCTTTCAGAATGCCGAGAGCGCCGCTGAGAGGGTAGCCTACGCGCGGCTGCTCAGTCGCCAGAGAGATGGCGCGGGACTATCCAATATCGCTGAGCAGCTCTGGCGTGAAACGGACCGCGAAGCCGCCCACGAGATGGCTCGAATGCTCGGGAGAAACGATGATGGAATACGGCAAGCCAGGGAGATCCTCTCCAACCCCAACGTGCATAAAGATGGTGAAAACCGTCACAGCATCCTCTGGGGTATCCACTCAGGCTCCAGTTCACAGAACCAGACAGCGAGCAATTTCTTCCTTCAAATCGCCGGAAGTGATCCATCTCCGCATATGAGATCCCAGGCGGCTGAAATTCTCGCGCGGCGCAACAATGTCGGATCTCTCCCCCAGCTCGAGAACATCGTCAGCCAGGAGAGAGATGAGGCCGCTCGTTCGCGCATGCAGCAAAGTCTCCAGCGACTGCGCCGCGAAGCTTCCCGGCAGAACTGACACGTCTTCTCTCTCAGCTACCCCGCCACGGCTTGATTCTCCAGCGAACAAGCCAGCGAGAGTCTTTACACTCGCGACTATTATGGTTAGCTTGGAAGCCGTCTGGAAGAGTAAGACTGGGACGCCGTTCCAGCATCCCGTGTTTTCGACCATCGAGCATGCCTTGCCGGTCGTTTCTTTTTCCCCCAAGGAACACACCCATGCGAAAAGTCACCGTGCCCCTGTTTCTTCTCTGCAGCTTGTCCGCCCTGTTTCCCCTCGCCGAGGCGGCGGATCCCCCGAAAGGCTTCACCTCCATCTTCAATGGCAAGGATCTAACCGGCTGGCACGGAATGGGACATTTCAACCCCAACAAGTTGAGTAAGATGAGCGAGGAGGACCAGGCGAAGAAGCGCGCGGCCGACCTTGAAGATGCCAGGAAGCACTGGACCGTTGATAACGGAGAGCTCGTCAACGATGGCCATGGAGTCTACCTGACCACCGACAAGAGCTACGGCGACATCGAGTTCCTGATCGACTACAAGACCGTCGCCAAGGCCGACAGCGGCATCTATCTCAGGGCGAGTCCCCAGGTGCAGATCTGGGACTACACCAAGGCCGGCGGCAAGTGGGGTATCGGGGCCGACAAGGGCTCCGGAGGCCTGTGGAACAATTCCAAGGGCGCCGCCGGCAAGGATCCATCCGTACTCGCAGACAAGCCCTTCGGGCAGTGGAACAGCTTCCGGATCCTGCAGGTTGGCGACAGGACCTCGGTCTGGCTCAACGGCAAGCAGGTCATCGATATGGCTCCGATGGAAAACTACTGGAACAGGAAGCTGCCGCTGCGCAGAAACGGACCGATCCAGCTCCAGACCCACGGCGGCGAGATCCGCTGGCGAAATATCACCATCAGGGAAATCGGAGCGGAGGAGGCCAACAAGCTCCTCTCGAAAGCAGGCGAAGACGAATTCACCCCGATCTTCAATGGCAAAGATCTCTCCGGCTGGGCCGGCCCGACCGCAGCCTACCAGATCAAGGACGGCGTTCTCACCTGCCCAAAGCGCGGCGGAGGAACGATCTACACCAAGAAGATCTACTCGGATTTCGCCGTACGGTTTGAGTTCAAGATGCCCCCGGGAGGTAACAATGGCCTCGCCATCCGCTACCCTGGAAAGGGTGACACGGCCTATGTCGGGATGTGCGAGCTCCAGGTTCTCGACAACAGCGCCAAGGGCTACGCCAAGCTCGACCCGCGTCAGTACCACGGCTCGGCCTACGGCATGGCCGCCGCCCACCGCGGCTACCAGCGCCCCTTGGGCGAATGGAACTACCAGCAGGTGACGGTCCAGGGCTCAAAGATACGCGTCGAGCTCAACGGCACCACCATCCTCGATACAGACCTCGGCCAGGTAACCAAGTTCATGGGAAGAAAAGTCGGGGGGAAGGATCGCAAGGAGGGCCACTTCGGCTTCGCCGGACACGGCTCGCCCGTTCAGTACAGGAATGTCCGCATCAAGGCCCTGAAATAAGCCGAAGGCATTCCCGGATAAAACAAAGGCCGGCCGGCAGGACTCTGCCGACCGGCCTTTTTCTATTCAGCCTGGAACGCTACTCGCCGCAGGGCGCGTAGGTCTCGCATACGAGGCCACCATCACTGAAATCCACTCCGCAGAAGCCGAAGGGCGCTGGCGGAGCATCTCCCCCATTGAAGAGAAACGTGAGCAGATAGACGCTGTCGGTAAGCTCGACAGCCCCATTGTCATCGACATCGAGACTCTGGGGGCAGCCCCTTCCGGGGCCCTCGCCGAGAAAGAGCTCGGCGAGGATCTCGACCGCGTCGCTCATATCCGACAGGCCATCCTGGTTCGCATCTGAGCGCATGAACCAGACAGGACCATCGACAGGCTCAGAAGGTTCCAGCACCTGCCAGTTGAGGACGATGTCGCCGGTGGCGCCGCTATACCCGGCGACCCTGATCAGGTAGCTTTGACCAGCCTCTGCGGTGAACTCGACCCGGCTCTGGAGCCCGCTGGAATCATCGTTCATTCCAAGAACCGAGAGCTCACCGGGCGAATCGCCGCGGAGAACTGTCAGGGTCGTATCGTAATCACTGCCGATGGTGTCAACCCGCAGAAGCCCTCCGGTCGGAGGCGTCCATTCCCACCAGACCGAGGCGCCTCCGAAGAGATCGCCTTCCCAGCCCTCGTCACCTGCGGTATCGCTGTTGCCGGTCGCCCGCCCCTCACTCGAGTCGAACTCGAGATGGTCGGCGAGGTCATCGTTGACCGGACCTCCGCCTGGAGCCGGGCCGGGAGCGGGCGCCTCTCCTCCGAGAGACCAGTTCAAAGAGATGTCGCCTGTAGCCCCGGAGTAGCCTGAAACGGAAATGTAGTAGGTCTCCCCGCCATCGACCTCGAAGCTGACCTCGCTCTGCAGGTGATAGGCATCATCGTTTTCCGCCAGGATCCCGCGGGCGGAATCGTAGGCGGAAAGGATCGTGTCAAAACCACTGCCGCGGGTATCAAAGACCACGCGCCCCGAGCGAGGAGCCTCCCAGGCCCACCACAGGATCGGGCTCGCAGAGTCGCTGGCATCATCGAAGGAGCCGCCGAGTCCCTCGATGGGCCAGGCATTATCGACGCTGTCATTCGGCAGATTCGGATCCGGCCCGACCTCCTCGCCGGTGGTAAAGCTCCAGACAGCCCCGACGACCGAACCGCAATCGTTGCTCGCCCTCACCTGCCAGCAATACTCGGTATTGATCTCCAGCCCTGATACGATCCAGCTGCGCTCGCCGGTCTCGCCAAGAGACTCCAGGTTGCCGCAGCGCCCCAGATAGACCGCGTAAACAACCGGTCCGCCCGCAGGAGGAAGCAGGTCGGAAAAATGAGTCGTGCGGGTCGCATCCTCGCCATCGCAACCTTCGTCGGAGCAATGATTGGATACGTAGCAATTGCCCTCGGGAACATAATCAGCGACTCCCCGGACCAGGATGCCCTCCACCTCGCTGGTGAGTTCATTGAAGATCGGCGAGCCTGAATTGCCCCCGTAGGAGTCCGTATTGGCTACGAAATGACTTGAAGCTGAGTTGTCTCTCACCCGGGCCCCGCCGGCGATCTTCTGCGGCAGGCCGGAAGGATGCCCCACCATAACCAGCGGTGTCCGGTCTGGAACCCTGCCCGATCTCCTGATCTCCACTGGCTGCCTGCCGGTAACCGGCCTGTCAAGCCTGACCAGGGCGTAATCCACACCTCCGGAAAGACGATGGCCAACGACCTCTTCGCAAAAATAGACGTTCTCCTCCTCTATGACCATTTTCGCGGTGGTTGAATCGATCATCTTGTAATCAAAAACGAAGGCTGTCCCATCGCAGCCGCCTGCCGGAACACAATGGCCGGCCGTGGCTACCACATCCTGGCTGACCAGGAAACCGGAACAGAAAGCCGCCGTGGGTTGCTCCCGGAACGGCTCCGATGCGCAGAGATCACGAGCCGCTCCCAGGGCTGTCCCCGAGAGCCGGTAGCGGCCATCGGCCTGTCGATCGATGTTGAAGGGCGAGACAAGGGCGCAGGTCCCCTGGGACATTCTCAGGAGGGCCTCGTTGTTTACCTGGTAAACATCCTGGCGGTCATCATCCCCATAGACGACCTTGCGCTGAATCGTCTGCCTCTCTCCCCACTGGAGGCTCGTGCGAGTTCGCCTGCCGGTCTGCCCATCAGATGGAGAGGGCCCGGCGGGGGCAGCGGGATCGCGGCACTCCTCATCACCGCCGCCGGCAGACACGAAGCCGCCGCTGAATAAAACAAACAGGGCTATCGCCAGAGCGTTAGGCAACCATGCCCCCGCGACGCCAACTCGACCTGGAGCGGCAGGCCCCCGCCTGCCATTCCCCACAAAACGCTTTGCCAGAACCCTGGTATTCGTCGTTATCAAAGCCATGTTCCAGAACTCCCCATCATTCTCGAAATGGTGGTCCGATACCTTCTCGATCCGCGGCCCCGACCACCGTCAGGTGGCCGCGTACCAAAACAACGGAAGCCACATCGCTCCCGCTACTCACCCGGGAGGAAAACCCCATCCCCCCCCGGAAACGATGACCTCCTCCTGCTCAAGCTGCGGTAAAGACCGGGGCTGGCTGGAAACGAACCTCGGAGCCATCATCGCATGCTCGAGATACTCTTCAGCTCTCACTAATCCCCAATGCCCCAATCTGCCAACGAGACCATAAACGGCGAGAGACCTGAAGCTGCCCCCGCCCCTCGGTGAAAGACCCCCAGGGATCCCCCACCGACTGCAAGGTCACCCGTGATTCCCCATCGACCCGGGCCAACCTGCTGAAATCGATGCTACGGGTAGTATTTCAGAACGGCAAGTTCAGTTTCAAATTCACCCGGGGCTCGTCGCGGGAGGGGCCAGGGACTGAATGATCGCCCAGGCCCGCAGAACGTGCTTCTCTTTCGTCGAGATCGTTCCGGTGGCGAAGCGCAGGACATAGCGTCCAGCCCCCGCCGCCGGTATCACGGCATGCGTGAGAAAAATCTCGCCGCCGGAGTTGATCGCATCCAGCAATTCGCGATTTTCATCATCGCTCCCGCGAAAGCGAAAACACACCAGCCCGAGACGCCTGGGAGCGCAGATCTCAAAATTCTGATCCCCGCAGACCAGCTCCTCGAAGAGCTCGGCCAGCCGTACCTGCTCACGGATAAAGGTGCGCAGGCCCTCCACTCCGTACCAACGCAGGACAAACCAGAGCTTCAGTGAACGGAACCTCCTCCCGAGGGGAATCTGCCAGTCACGGTAGTCTATCACTGCTCCGGAATCACCCTGGCTGGTACGCAGATATTCAGGGGTAACCGACAAGGCCCGCGTGAAGCTCTCCCTGTCACGGACCCAGAGAGTCGAGCAGTCGAATGTCGTCAGCAGCCACTTGTGAGGATTGCAATTGAAGGAATCCGCTAGCTCGACCCCTTCAATCATCGTGCGAAACTCGGGGCAGATGCAGGCATTGCCCGCGTAGGCTGCGTCAACATGCAGCCAGAGCTCGTACTTTCTCGCGATCCTGCCCAACTCAGCCACCGAATCCATGGCGCAGGTCGAGGTCGTACCTACCGTGGCGCAGATAAAGAACGGAACCCGGCCGGCGGCAAGATCGCTCTCGATCGCAGCCTCGAGCATTGCCGAATCAATCGAGAGATCATCCCGCACACCGACCTGGACCAGGTTCTGTGAACCGATACCACAGATGGAGGCGGCCTTGAGAACGGATGAATGCGCCTGGTTGGAACAATAGGCTCTGAGCTCCTTGCCATCCGTCTCGCCCGTAAACCTGGTGCGTTCCCGCCCGGCGACCATTACGGCCAGGACGGCTTCGCTCGCCGTACCATGGATCACCCCTCCACCACCGGAGGAGGAAGAGGAAAAAGACCCTGGAAGGCCGAGAATACCTGCCAGCCAGTCGAGAACTCGAGTCTCCAGCTCCGTACAGGCAGGACTCGTCACCCAGGACATGCCCTGCACACCCAGCCCCGCGCAGAGCAGCTCCGCGAGCACAGACGGCAGTGAGCTGTTGGCTGGGTAATAGCCGAAGAAACCGGGAGACTGCCAGTGGGTAAGGCCCGGCATCACAAGGCGGTCGATATCCTGGAGGATGCTGTCTAGTGAATCGCCCTCCACAGGAGGTTCCAGGGGAAGGCCGGCAGCGATCTCGCCGGGCTTGACCTGCGAAAGGACGGGAAAAGTCTCGATCTTCTCCCTGTAGTCGGCGATGAAATCGAGGAGCTTCCGCCCGAACTCACGAAATTGTTCAGAGTCCATGTGCAGGTCGTCTGGCATCACCGTCTCCCATCGCACCGGGACTATCCCTGGCTGTTCCTGATTGAACAACCACCCGCCGCCGCTGGCAAGCAGGAAGACCCGGCTCGCCAGCGGACAAAAAGCATCCTTGCAAAGGCCACGGGCGGAATGCAGCATCCTGTAGCTCCGGCAGGAAACGTAGAAAGTCTCCCGAAACAAGCTGTGAGGTGACAGGATGTGCATAGCAGGATGTATGGATATAGTGGTCGGCAATCTCGGCCGGCGTAACTTTTTGCGTACAGGACTCGGTGGAGCGACCCTTTCCCTGAGCTCCTGCAGTCCCCTGGAGCCCGTGCGCAGGGGAGAGGGCGGAACGCCGGCGAAGCCCGGATTCGCTGCCTTCAGCCGAGTCGTTGACCTGACCCATACCTACTCTAACCGCTTTACTCATTGGGCCGGAGGCACCGCCAAGGTCGAGCTCGAGACCGTCTCCTCTACAGCGAATGGAGATGGCTGGAATGTAACCCGCTGGACCCTCGACGAGCATGCCGGAACCCACATTGACTCCCCCTTCCACCGCAACCCGAACGGCCTGACCGCCGACAGGATTCCCGCCCGGGACCTTGTGCTGCCCCTCGCCATCATCGACATCAGGGAAAAAGCCGAGGAGAATGAAGATGCCCAGGTGACCATCGAGGATCTCAAGGCATGGGAAGAGACGCACGGCCCGCTCCCTGAGCGCTGCTGCGTGGCGATGCTCAGCGGCTGGGACACCAGGGTCGAGAAGCCCGGCTTCATCAATTTTGACGACAAGGGTGTCCGCCACTTCCCGGGTTTCCATACCGACGCAGCTATTTTCATGCTCGAGGAACGCAGGGTGCTCTCGATGGCGGTCGACACCGCCAGCCTCGACTACGGTCCGACGAAGAACTTTCCGGTCCATACAGCCTGGTTGGGCGCCGGTCGCTGGGGAATCGAGAATCTGGCCAACCTGGCCGACCTGCCCCCAACGGGAGCCACCCTCGTTTGCGGAGCCCCGAAAATCGAGGGCGCCACAGGAGGCCACTCACGGATCCTGGCCCTGCTATAGCTGAAATCTTCAGCCGGGACGGGAAGCGCAGGAGTGTCCATCTTCGGTCGGATCAGGGCCGGGCCGAGGAAATGGCGGCGGAGGTGGAGTCCCTCCCCTGAAAAGAAAATCGAGACCGAAGATCGGATCGGCGATATCGAGCCGTCCATCGTCATTCGCATCCGCGGCATCAAAGCAACCGGGAGGACGCCCGGCGAGGAAGAGATGGCCGATGACGGCGACGGCATCAGACAGGTCGACAGAGCCGCCCCCATCGAAATCTCCACGAAGAAAAACCCCCGGCGGCGGAAATGTCAACCGGATGGAAAAGGGCACGACACAGGGCGTAATCGACCTGCCATTCCAGGTCACCCTGTTCCTCACCGGCTGGGCCGAACCTCGCAGGCCATCCCTGTATTCGACCGTGGTCGAGACCCCCGCCGAATCTTCCGGCAGCACCAGCGCCCGGTAGCTGGCCCGGGCCAGGGAAAAAAACCCCTCGGGAGGAAGCGTAACCGGCTGCACCAGGCTGAGCACGACGGCGCAGACGAAACCTTCACCGGTCTCATTATCCACTGTTTCGATACGCTCAAAACCGAAGGGGAGAAACACCTCATCGGCATCCGTTCCCTCCTGGGTGGCGCCTGTAATCTCCAGCACATCGGCATCGTGAGCCACAGACAGGGAGAACCCCTGGACACCCCAGTCCCCCTCAAAATGCGTTTCCAGGCGGGCCTCCAGGGTAAAGTGAAAAATCTCTCCCGACTCGATGTGATACTCGCGCCCGGGTAGCGGTGGCGGCGAAGCATCGAGGCTCAGAATTCCCGAAGCGCGGCAATCCTCCTCCTGGCCTGGAAGTGGGCCCCCCATCCAGACGATCGAGGCCAGGGCCAGAATTCTCAGCTTCAGGGGTCCCATTTCACATCTCAAAAAACTCGGCCACAAAAAATTCAACCTCCGCGGCTGTCAACCAGCGATTGTACCCTAATGTCCGTGAGAAGCTGAACAACCCGATACAACCTGTGTCTTTCCCCGTCTGAAAGCGACCTGAAAACAGGCCTCTTTTTTCAATCCCGCCGGCCCCTGATTAGTCCACAAAAAGCTCTAGAAGAGTTGTTGTAAACCTATATATATTAATGACTCACGCAAACCGGAAGAAGAAGTTCCCAGGCCGGCTATGCCACTCGATCTCTGGGCTTTACAATTGACAGTCCTTCTCTTAACTTCCATCTACTAGGTTGTGGGCCCCCGACAGTTATGTACAACCTGCTGATTGATAATATCCGCTGCAAGATTCCGCTCATCACGGCCGTGATGTTGCACCTCTGCGTCTGCTCCATCGCCCGGGCACAGGTAGACTACAGCAGCCAGATCCAGCCGATCTTCACCCGCTCCTGCGAGGGCGGCTTCTGTCATATAGGGATGGACAGCAGCGGCATCGATCTCTCCAGCTACGATGCCGCCCTGGCCAGCTTCGGTTTCCAGTACGATGGGGCAACCATCGTTCCTGGAGACTCCCAGGCCAGCCCCCTGTGGCTCAAGATAGCGCAGGAGGAACCTGAATTCGGCGCCCGAATGCCAAGGCTGGCGGATCCGCTCAGCCCGGAAGATATTGATTTGATCGCCCGCTGGATCGATGAAGGAGCGGTGGAATCCATCGCCAACGACCTGCGCGGCGACCTCGACCGGGATGGAGGAATCGCCCTGACCGACGCGATCATCATCCTCCGTTTTCTCTTCCTCGGGGGAGCCGATTCTTTCTGTGAACCGGTAGCCGACGTCAACTCAAGAGACGGCCTGGACATCACCGATGCCATCTACCTGCTGGACTTCCTTTTCCTCGGGGGCCCTCCCCCTCCCCCGCTGAGCCCTGCCGAGTTGGAAAAATGCGCGGGGATCAACCGTCCCCCGGCCATCGAGCCGATCGGAACCATTATCGCCCGGGAAGGCGCCGAGGTCAGCTTCCAGCTCAGCGCGGCGGACCCGGACAACGACGACATCACCTACTCAGTTGAAACTGGACCGAAAGGTCTCACCATCGACCCGGCAAGCGGCAGTGTCTCCTGGACCCCTTCCTTCGGCCAGGAAGGTGACCACCGGATCGAGCTCCGAGCCAGCGACAACGGCCAGCCGCCGCTTTCGACCATCTCCAACGGACTTATCCGGGTTCTCCAGGGAAACCTGCCTCCGAACGTGGAAGAGCCGGGGACCATCTATTCGCGTGAAGGTGTCAGGCTGGCGTTCGAGCTCGCGGCGACAGACGCGGAGAACGACAACATCGCCTTCGAGCTCATCGAGGCGCCGGCGGGAGCATCCATCGACCCCGCATCGGGAAGCTTCGAGTGGACCCCGGCCCAGGGACAGGCGGGGGAGCACCCCTTGATCATCGAGGTAAGCGATGATGGAAAACCTGCCGCAAGCACCCGGGCTGAGGGACTCATCATCTGCCTCGAGGCTGGCTCCCCCGTCAACCAACCCCCGAGCATACCGACCCGGTCGGTCTACAGAACCTACACGGGCCGACCCATCAGCTTTCTCATCGGCGCGACCGACCCGGATGGCCATGGCCTCGAGTATTCCGCATCCAAGCTTCCCGCAGGAGCGACATTCGCCTCCGCCACCGGGCTGTTTGAATGGACCCCTGCGCCGGAACAGGCCGGCCCGACCTACATACCCTTCAGCGTCACGGACGACAGCCTGCCGCCGCTGACAACGGAGAGCCTGCTCATCTTCCAGGTCTGCCCGGACTCTCCCTGCGCCCTCAATGACTGCGACCCGGCGACCGGCTGCTCGATGAACCCGCTGCCGATCGAGGTGGATTGCTGCGAGGGTCCGCCGGAAAACCGCGTGGCGGAACCGGTAGCGGATTGCCCCGAGGGACGAGTGCTCTATCTCGGCCGGAACCTGCAGGGCTTTGGCCGAATGAGTCACTGCGACCTTCTCCCGGTCGTTCTCTTCGGCCAGGGAGGAGCCAACATCCGGCTCAATGTCGAGGCGAGATGCATCAACAGCGAGGAAACCGTCAGGGTCCGGTTCCAGCTGAAGACAGCCACTGAGACCCTCTTCGATCTAGCCAGGGTGTTTGAGATGACCGAGCGCTCTGATGGTTTCGCCCACAAGCTCGGGCTCGTTTTCGATGTCTCCAATGCCCAGGACCTCTTCGTCCTCGATGGAACACAGGCCGAGCTCTGGGCCCAGTTGACGGACGGGAGCGGGCTGGTCCTCGAGCGCACGCTGCGGCTGGTGCTGACCATCGGAGCCCCTGACGATCTCCCCGAGCCCGACACCGTGGACATCCCTGCCGGAGAGATCGGCTGCGTAGGCTGCCATCTCCCCCTCGACCAGACCGGAGTCCGCCACGGGATCGAAGACGCACACCCCTGGGCCGCACTCACCTGCACGGACTGCCATGGAGGCGACCCTACGGCCTTTACCCGCCAGGATGCGCACGTAGCCCCGGCCGGCGGCCCCTCCCTCCTGCGCCGTCTCTCCACCGATGCCCTGGACCTTGCAGACAAAGGCTACCTTCGCTTCATCAACCCCGGCGACCTCCGTGTCGCTCACCAGGGCTGCGGCGGAAGCAGCCCCGCCAGCAACGGCAGCGGCTGCCACCAGGAGACCGTCGAAAAGGTCAAGTTTTCTGTCATGGCGACCTACGCCGGCCACTACACGCTGCCGCGCTTCCTCGCCGGCACCCAGGACAGGGCCCACACCCATGCCGCGGTCGATGTCGTGAACGAGAGCTTCAACCCAGCCACCGCCCCCCCTGGAGCCGTTGGACAGCTCCTCGCTCTCAGGGAGCCGGATCCGGCGATCGAGCGAGGCTCGATCGGGGCCTGCATCGACGTCTACCTGCCGAAATCATGCCCAACCTGCCACCTGAACGATTTCGGCCCCAATGACGCGGCGGGCAACTACCGTTCTTCGGGCTGTACAGCCTGCCATATGCTCTATTCAGACGATGGCATCTCGGCCTCGACGGACCCGGTCATCTCCAAGGATTTCCCACCCCATCCGCGCCGCCACACCCTGACCAGCAAGATCACCACCGAGCAATGCTCCCGCTGCCATTTCCAGGGAGGAAGAATCGGCCTGGCCTACCAGGGCATTCGCGAAGGGGGCTTCTCCGAAGACAAGACTCCGCCCAACGGGGTAACCCTCGGCCGGGAAATGCACGCCCATGGCATCGACTATTATTTCACCGACGAGGACAGCACGAATGACCACGACGAAACTCCGCCTGATCTCCATGCGACCGCCGGCATGGCCTGCATCGACTGCCATGTCGGCTCCGATGTTCACGGAGATGGAAACATCTACGGCTCGGAACGCTACCAGGTCGGAATCCGTTGTGAAGATTGCCACGGCACGGTGAGGGAGGCCGTCACCGAAACAGCCGAAGGCCACTTCGTCAACTCGGCCGGCTCCAGGCTCAGACGCCTGCGACGTGATGCCGACGGGCGCATGCGCCTGGGCCTTGCCAACAGCGACCAGGAGCTCAACGTCCCACAGATCTACACCATTCTCCAGAGCGGGGTCAACGATGCCATGCACGAGGCGATGGGCGTGGACGAGAACGGATTCTCCCATACCGATCGTCTCGAGTGCTATACCTGTCATACCTCCTGGCGGCAGACCTGCTTCGGCTGCCACGTTACGGTTGATGATTCCAGGACCGCCCGCAACCTGACCACTGGCCTGGACTCCCAGGGAGCCATCGCCGTCTCAAGAGATGATTACTCCCTCGATTTCTTCGCCATCGGCATGAACGAGCGAGGCAAGGTCTCTCCTCTTTGCAGCTCGATGAGCATCTTCATGAGCTATATCAACCCGGCGGGCCAGGAACAATACCGCGACAGGGTGAGAACCAGCTCCGACGGGAGGACCGGCTTCGGCTGGAATCCCTTCCACCATCACACTGTCAGCAGGGTTCCCCAGAACTGTGACACCTGCCACCCGGTCAAGCCCGGGGCCGGTCCCGACAACCAGTCCCGGCTCAGCGAGACCTATGGCTTCGGCAATGGCAGGTTCCTGAGCGAAGATGGCGAGGGTGTCGTACACGACCTCTCCGCCTTCCTCAACGAGGCTGGCGAGTTGATCGGAGAATTCCCCCATCCGGAAACCGGTCCCGTACCGGTCGAGCTCCGCCAGCGGGCACTCTCCACCGAGGTCGTCCCCCACCCCCGCCAGCAGCCCTGAACGGGCTCAGGCTTCCGTGCCCCCCTGGGTCTCATCGTGAAAGGGCAGATCCGTGAGCACCATGGTATCCATGGTTGGGTTCTTCTTCTCCCGGCGGAGATCAGGACCGACGGCCGCCCTCAGCCGCTCCACCAGCTCCCCGGGCAGAAGACGCTTGCCGGGGTCTTTCTCGAGCGCCATGGCGACCACCTCGTCGACCGCCTCGGTGACATCCGGGATCTCACCAGCGAGACTCTTCGCGGCATCGTTCATGTGCATCATGGCCACCGTCATCGGATTTCCATCCGTAGCCTCAAAGGGAACCTTCCCGCAGAGCATCTGGTACAGCATGACCCCCAGGCTGTAAACATCCGAGCGGCCATCGTAGGGCCGGTTGGCAAGACGCTCCGGGGCGAGGTAGGCCGGTGTGCCGATCACCGTCCCCTGCAGGGTCAGGTTATTGGCCGAGGCATCGTCACGGAACTTCGCCGTACCGAAATCTACCACCTTGATGACCTCCTTGCCCCGTTCATGGTGCAGGAAGATATTGGCCGGCTTGAGATCGCGATGGAGCAGGCCAACGCTGTGAGCCTCCTCCAGGGCGGCGCACACCGGCTCGATGATATCCATGCACCGATGCGGCGATAGCTTGCCGGACTCCTCGATCTCATCGGCGAGAGAGCGCCCCTCCAGCAGCTCCATCACAAGATAGGAAACCCCCGTCGCCGTAACACCGAAATCAAGAACCGACACGGCGTTGGGATGTTTGACCCTGCAGGCCGACATTCCCTCGCGCTGGAAGCGCGCGAGATCCTCCATCGTTGTCCCGAGACTTGTCTGCAGGACCTTGACGGCTACATGCAGATTCAGCCCAAGGTGGGTCGCCTTGTAGACTGTCCCGAAATTTCCGGAACCGATTTCTTCCTCGAGGCGATATTTCTCGGCAAGAATCGTACCGGCCACAGGACCGCCCACCTCGCTGGAGGTGCGCGCCTTATCCAGGTTCAACCCGGGCTTCTGCGCCGCATCCTCATCCGGCTTCTCCGCCCCGGGCTGGAGCAGAATTGTCCCCATGTCAGCGCCAGTGGAATCGGCGGTCTTCTCAGACCCGAAAGGAACCTTCAGACGAAGCTGCGCCTCGCGCCTGGCGAGCAGGACGGGGAAATCAAGCGGCTTGGTAGCGTAGTCGTTGGCGCCAAGCTCGAGAGCGTTGACCACGTCCTGGCTCTCGCCCTTCGCCGAGGCCATGATGACGGGCAACTCGGTGGCACTGCGAGTCTGCCTCAGGATCTTGAGAACCTCGAGTCCGCTCATTCCCGGCATCATGATGTCGAGGATCACCAGGTCGAGCAGCTCGCGCCCGGCCGACTCTAAGGCCTCCGAGCCATCGCTGGCGACAAGCACCCTGTACTCTTTCCTTTTGAGCCGGCGCGACAGCATGTCGCGGTTGAGCTCATCTTCGTCGACAACCAGGACTGGTATAGTCACTATTCGCCATCAGAGCAGACCTCTCAGGCCTCGAAAAAATCCAGCCGATTCACGATAACACGAGGGCGAGATAGACCACAGGCAATAAATAACTTACGAAACAAATGCGGCCTCGCGGACGCGCATCTCACTCCTCGACGATGTTATTCTTCAGGCGGCCCTCGTCGAGACCCTCGAGCAGGAAGCCGTTGTCGTGGATCTCCCTCCAGTCCGACAGCAGGGTGTCCTTGCCGGCAGCGGTCGGCTCGTGGCTGTAGGCGGAGCCCTCGCGGATCACAACCGGGGTCTTCGCGTCGGCGGGACAGCCGAAGGCGTGGAGATGCTTTCGGTGCATGACGAAATTCGCATCGCCGGGACGGAGGCGTCTGTACTCGGTCAGCTGTTCGTAGGTATGTTCTCGCCCGGCGGGAAGCGCCACTCGATCCGGCCGCGCCTCGCCCTTCGGCATCGGATGCCCGTCGACCAGGCCCTCTTTCTTCACGTTCAGGCGCTCATCGTCGATGATGTCGGAAGCGTAGAAGAGATCCATCTCGCCGAGGACGACCTCATAGAACTCGGTCTTTCGCCAGTGCAGGTGTGGGCTGCAGAACTTGCCCGGATGGACAATCATGAGCTTGTCGCAGAGACCGCCGAACTGGGCCCATTCCATCCCGCCCTCGGGAAGACCCTGGACCGCCGGCTCGTTGAGCGCCTGGAAGATCGCGAAGGCCTCGTAGGGCTCGCCGGACCAGAGACCGTTGACGAAGGCCTCGTACTGATCCTCGCCGAAGACCAGCCCGGTGTTGTCGTTGACCATGTCATCCTGGACCGGATAGCCGCAGGCAATCGCCAGCGCGGTGCATTCCGAAATCCAGGCATCGTATTCCTTGCGGGTAATGTAGTTCCTGGTTGCCATGGTTTCTTCCTCTCGCCAGAGCTCTTGCAGGTGTTCCGGTTAAACGGCTGGTCCCTCCACGGGCCGCCGGAGGAGCAATATTAACAGGAACCGGGGCGCGGGAGATGAGAGAAAACCCTGTGAGGCGAAGAAACCTGTCCGGCAGAGGATGCAAGCAGCGCTGGGCCCCCTTGCGAAGGCCCCTAAGCGGTCCTTGAGCGGGACGCCCCCGCCATGTATGCTTCTGCTTTCAGACGGAAGAAAACAAACACAGCCGGAGATCCCCATTGAAAGCAGCAGTCCTTGAAGAGCTCGAGCAGCTGAAGATCGTCGAGAAGCCTGACCCCGTCTGTGGAGATGACGAGGTCATCCTCGCACCCCAGGCGGTCTCCGTCTGCGGCTCGGATGTACGCATCTTCCACTACGGCAACGACCGGGTGGAGACCCCAACCGTCATCGGCCACGAGGTCGCCGGCGAGGTGATAGAGGTCGGCAGGAACGTCTCCCGTTTCAAGGAAGGTGACCGGCTCGTCATGGGCGCCGACGTCCCCTCCGAGAATTGCCAGTGGTCGCTCGTCGGACAAGGCAACCTGAGCGAAAAGAACTACGCCATCGGCTACCAGTTCGACGGAGCCTTCCAGCAGAAGATGGTCCTCAACGACCTCACGGTCAAGCTCGGCGCGGTTGTCAAGATCCCGGAAAACCTGGAATACGACCAGGCCTGCATTGCCGAGCCCCTCGCCTGCGCGATCCACGGCCTCGAGCTGGGGCAGATGGGCCTCGGCAAGAGCATGTGCGTCATCGGCCTGGGACCGATCGGCTGTATGGTGCTGGAATTGTCTAAATACTACGGCGCCGGCAAGGTCTTCGCAGCGCAGAGATCGAGGGGACGCCTGGAGATGGCAAAGGACTTCCTGCCCGACGCGCGTTTCATCTGCACCGAGGAGGAGAACCTGGTCGACACCATCATGGCCGAAACTGACGGGGAGGGCGTCGACTTCGTCATCACCACCGCCGGAACGGTCCAGGCCCAGGCCGATGCCATCCAGATCGTCCGCAAGCGGGGCTACGTCAACCTCTTCGCCGGCCTGAAGAACGAGCCGCCGCTCACCATCGACTCGAACCTCATCCACTACCGGGAAGCCTTCGTCATGGGCACCCATGGCTGCAACCTCCCTGATGTCGAGAAGGCTGTCACCTTGCTGGCCGGTGGGAAGATCGATGCGCGAAAATACATCACAAAATCCTTTCCGCTCGATGAGATCAACGACGCCTTCGCCTTCCACGAATCACGCCAGGGATTGAAGGTGGTCGTCAGGCCGCAGGACTGAGAACGGGAAGAGACGTTGGTCATTATTCACCGGAAGCGGCGAAGAACGCTTAAGGTGCGGTCCCGGGTGCAGTAAGATGTAAGGGGTGGAACACGTCGTCGCGAAGAAAGCTCGATCGGCATCCCCTGTTAGCACATTGGTCTGGATGGAGAAGAAGAATGAGGACACCTCTCGCCCTGCTGGTTGCCTGCATGCTGAGCTTGAGCATCGGCACTGGAGTACTCGCCGCGCAGGAGGCGAAGGCTGAAGAGTCTACCCGGCTCGAGAAGCTGCTCTCCGGAGAGCCGCCCGAAACGATCCAGGATCTCAAGGCCATGCAGGAGCGCTTTCGGTCCCTGGCGAGGAAGCTCGTTCGCTGCACCGTCGGCCTGCGAGTTGGCGGAGCCCAGGGAAGCGGAGTGATCATCTCTGAAGACGGCTATGTCCTCACCGCCGGCCACGTCTCCGGCCAGGCGGGCCGGACAGTCACCGTCATTCTCCACAACGGCAAGCAGCTCAAGGGGAAAACCCTCGGCGGAGACTTCGAGCTGGATGCAGGGCTCATCAAGATCGAGGACAAAGGTGAGTGGCCCTACGCGGAGATGGGCAAATCAAAAGATCTCGGCCGCGGCCAGTGGTGCGTCTGCATCGGGCATCCCGGCGGCTACAGGCCGGAAAGAAGCGCGCCGGTCAGGGTCGGCAGAATCCTCGACAACCGCGCCAATGGAATTCGCACCGACTGCATGCTCGTTGGCGGTGACTCAGGCGGCCCCCTCTTCGACACCCGGGGAAAGATCATCGGGATCAACAGCAGGATCGGGACCTCGGCCCGCTCAAATCTCCATGCCCCCATCGATGCCTTCACCAAGGGATGGGACCGAATGGTCAAGGGCGAAACCTGGGGTAGAAACCAGCAGTCAAGCGGCCCAGCCCGCGGAGACCCCTGGCTCGGTGTCACCTCTGACCCGAACGCCGACAATGCGAAGATCGGCAAGGTAAGCGAAAACTCTCCGGCGGCGAAGGCCGGCATCAAGGCCGGTGACATCATCACTCGCTTCGATGGAAAGGACATCAACAGCTTCCAGGACCTCTCCCGCCTGGTGAAACAGAAGAAACCAGGGGACGAGGTAGAGGTCGCCGTCCTGCGCGAAGACCAGACGCTGAAGCTGAAGCTGAAATTAGAGAAATACGAGGGGAACAATTAATGAGTTTCTCTGAAAAATCCTGCAGGAAAAGACGCGGGCTCGCCTGGATGATTCTTTTGCTCGCGTTCCTCGCTCCATCGGCCGACGCGATTGGACAGAATCGCCGTGGCAGCAACCCCTCGCCGGAAGAGATTCGCCGACAATTCCAGCTGTTGCAGGAAAAGGAGCGTAAACGCGAAGCCCGGCCCTACGAGCGAGACCATGCCAACATACGCGGCCCCCTCAAAGACTTCGTCTCCAGCATGGGAAACTGCACCGTCCGGGTCTTCTGCGACGGGCAGAGGGTAGCCCTGGGAACGGTCGTCAGCAAGAGGGGCGAGGTGTTGACCAAGGCCAGTGAGCTCAAGGGAAAGATCGAGTGCCGCCTCGCCGATGGCAGCTCGCTTCCGGCCCGGGTCGCGGGAGTCAGCGAACAACATGACCTGGCCCTGCTCCAGCTTGAAGGCGGCCTCATCAGAGAGCTCAAACCTGTCCTGCTGTCCATGGAGGAGACACCCCCTGTAGGCAGCTTCCTGGCGACCGTCAGCCCCACTGGCGGTGTAATAGCCCTGGGCGTGGTGAGCGTTCTTCCGCGCCAGCTCAAGCAGAGAGGGATCCTCGGCATCTCCTTCTCCCAGCGTGAGGAGAGCGCCAAACTAGGGCAGGTCTTCCCCGGCACGGGAGCCGAGAGGGCCGGGTTAAAGGTCGGCGATGAAATCCTCGAGATTGATGGCCAGGCTGTCGACAGCGGCCGCAAGGTGGCTGAGCTCCTCGGGAAAAAAATACCGGGCGACAAGGTTCGATTGAAGATCAAGCGGGAAGGCAAGGACCTCGATATCGGGGCCACCATGGGGAGCGACATCGAGCCCGACCGGAAAAATCGGCTCGACAGGATGAACCTGCTCGCCGGCCCCCTGAGCACAAGAAGATCCAACTTCCCCGCTGTCTTCCAGCATGACACCTACCTGTTCCCGAACGAATGCGGCGGACCGCTGGTCAGCCTGGACGGCAAGGTCGTCGGCATCAATATCGCCCGCGGCGGGCGGGTCGACTGCTACGCCATGCCGGCCGCCGAGACCTTCGAGATCTTTCTTCAGCTTCGCGCCGGCAACCTCGGTCCGTCGCCAGACTATCTCAGCAGGCTCAGTCTTTCCGAGATCAACAGGAAGCTGGCCGACCTCTCAGGAAAGCTCCATTCCAACGAAAAGACGGTCCAGGAAAGCACCCGGAAGATTGAGACCCTTCGAAAAGAAATCGAAAACCTGGAAAAGGCTCGAGCTGAACGACAGAAGGTCGAAGAATCCAGCCCTCGCCGCAAGCGCCTGTAACCTCCCCGCAGGCCGCCTTTCACCTTCAGCCTGCCGTCCACGCAGCACAGGCAGCCTCCGGGGGGAGTGGCTCTTCGTCAATAGCGCACCAGGGCCTCGTGAAGGTTCAGGATCACCCTGGTCACTGAGGTCCAGGCCGCGTGCTCCGCCGCCGGCAGCTTATCCGCAACGGGCCAGTCCCCAGTCGCTACCAGGGCGCGCGCCGCACCCGGGTCAGCCCTGTAGAGTCCGAGATGACGATCGAAGAGACTCGCGAAGATCTTCGTCTCGGCCGCCGCTGGCTCCCTTTGAAGAGCCAGCCTGAAGGCGAAACGCAGCCTGGAGTTGAAGTCTTTTCCGCCCTGCCGCTGGATCCGCTCGCTGAAGACCCGAGCAGCCTCAACGAAGATCGGGTCATTGAGAAGGACAAGAGCCTGCTGGGGCGTATTCGACACCACCCGTTCAGCAGTACACTCCTCGCGAGTCGGAGCATCGAAGGCCAGCAGGCTCGGATGCAGAAAGGTGCGCTGCCAATGCATGTAGACTCCTCTGCGATAGAGGTTCTCACCCTTGTCAGGCTTGTAGCGGCGCTTGGGGAAGTTGAGGTGTGCCCAGTATCCTTCGGGCTGATAGGGCCGGACGCTGACTCCTCCTGTTCGCAACGTAAGCAGCCCGGCCACCGACAAGGCGTTATCACGAACGAACTCAGCCTCCAGCCGCCGACGTCCCTGCCTCCAGAGCAGGCGATTCCCGGGATCGGCCTCCTGGTAGTCGGCTCGAACCATCGAGGAGCGCTTGTAGGTCTCGCTGACAAGGATCGTCCGCAGGAGCTTCTTTACGTCCCAACCTTTCTCAACAAATTCGAGCGCCAGCCAGTCCAGCAGTTCCGGATGGCTTGGAACGCCTCCCTGGGAGCCGAAGTCATCGAGAGTCTTGACGATTCCCCCTCCCATGAGCTGCCGCCAGGCCCGGTTGACGAACACCCTCGAGACCAGTGGGTTGTCTTTTCGAATCAGCCAACGAGCGAGGTCCTCACGGGTACGCCCTGTCTTTTCACTGGCCGAATCGCCAAGAAACCCGGGGGTCCCCGGGTGAACCACCTCGCCGGAATCATCCAGCCAGTTCCCCCTGGGCAAGACCCTCATTTCACGGGGTTTGACTGAAACCGAGACCAGGGAGGTCGGAGCCCCGCCCTCGATGGATTTCTTCTCTTCCCCCAGGGCCTTGAGCTCCTTGCGCGGCTCGGCAAGCTCCGCTGCGATCGACGAGTAATAGGCATCGAGCCTGGCGGACTGCTCCGCCGACCTGCTGTCCGGCTCGACTCGAACCAGCTCGAGTATCTCACCGGGTACGGAGCCCGGATCGCCAAGAGGATCCTTTCCGGTCGTCCCCAAGAGCCGAAAGTGCCCCAGGGTATGCCCCTTGTTCTTATGTCTCTGCTGAAGCTCGATCACCAGCCTCTGGCCCGGAACGGCCTTTCCAAGGGGTTTCTTCAGCTTGAAGAAGGCGCTGTTGGATTTACCAGCCTGGGGCAGGATCGCCCAGCCCGGGTCGGCGCCCTTGGCATCGAGATCGATGGCTGAGAGCGCGTTCCATTTTCCGTAGGGCGTGAGCTGTCCATGCGAGGTCTGCTCCCAGCTGGCTCGCGCCCCTGAGAACCGCAGCAGCTCGGGCTCCGCCCCCGCAGTCTCGAGACGGGCGGTGATTTCGCTGAGAACGAAATTTCCATTTCCGGCCCGCCCGGGCCCGTTGCCAGGAAGAGACGGATGGGGAAGAACCTCGAGCCTCACCCCGGTGAGCTGATCGAAACCGGAATCGATGGTGACAACGTAGGTGTCCGTACCCGGGTTGGCACCCTTGGCTAAAAAGCTTCCATCCTCGCGGACCTCCAGCTCGGTACCTTTCATCGCGCTGACTCCGCCCACCTCCAGCGGCGCCCAACGGTCCGCGGTCTCGCGGACCGAGCGCTCCCATTCCGGCCTGGCGGCGCGGCTACGGGGAGTCCCCTTCTCCAGGACACCCTGCAGCTCCGCACTCCTGGCGGCAATGGCCTCCAGCCTGGCGGCCATACCCGGAACTGGCACCGTCACCCGCGGCCCCCAATCCCCGCTACTCTCAGCTCCGGGATAATACCCTTTTTCCTTCAGGTCGGAAAAATAGGCCGCAAAGCTGTAAAAGTCCCGTGTGGTGTAGGGGTCAAATTTATGATCGTGGCACTCGGCGCAGCCCAGGGTGGCTCCAAGCCAGACGGCAGAGGTTGTCCTTACGCGGTCAGCCGCGTACTTCGCCAGGTATTCCTTGTCCTGAGCTCCGCCCTCTGTGGTCATCATATTGAGCCGGTTGTACCCGGAGGCGACCCGCAGAGAGAGATCCTCATCGGCTCCAGGAAGAAGGTCCCCCGCAAGCTGCTCCAGGGTAAAACGGTCAAAGGGCTTGTTGGAATTGAACGAGGAGATAACGTAATCGCGAAACGGCGACATGCTGATCGGATTGTCACTGTGGATCCCACAGGTGTCGGCGTACCGGACCAGGTCCAGCCAGTGCACCGCCATCCTCTCACCATAGCGTGGAGACTCAAGGAGCCTGTCGACCAGGGCGGCAAAGGCCTCGTCGCTGGGATCGGAGCTGAACCGCTGAACCTCGGCTGGAGGCGGGGGCAACCCCAGCAGGTCGAAATACAGCCTCCTGACCAGATCCCTGGGACCAGCCCGCCCGGCGGGTTCCATCCCCTTTTCCATCAACCTCGCGAGAACAAAGCGATCAATGGGATGGTCCCGGCCGGAGCCGGGAAGTGATTCCAGCCCGGAGCGAGTCGGAGCCCGGTAGGACCAGTGCTCATCAAATTTCGCTCCCTGCCGAATCCACCTTCGTACAAGCTCCACCTCCGCAGCGCTCAACCTCGGCCGGTTCGAGTCCGCCGGCGGCATGCGATCATCTTCATCCGCTGTGACGAGTCTCTCGATAAGAGGACTCTTCTCCGGTTGATAGGGAACGATGACCTTCTTCAGGGCCGTCTTCGAGTCGTCAAGACGCAGCCGGGCCTTGCGCGCATCTCGATCCGGCCCGTGACAGGCGAAGCAGGAATCGGAAAACAGAGGCCTGATGTCCCGGTCAAAGTTCACCACCCCTTCCTTGTCTGCTGCACGGAGCGGAAGGGCAGATGCAGCTGCCAGGGATAGCAGGAGAAGCTCGGTTACAGTGATCCGCATGGCGATCCGCATGGCGACTTGGACTCCGTTTTTCTCTGCCCGCAGGGGGCTCGTCTTGCTTATATTGTCACAACCTGCAGGGACTTCCACAAGACCCGAGGGTCATTATCTGAATCCATATTCACATCACCCGGAACCGTACGGAGAAGGACACAGGATGAACACCATCAATACGCGACGCCATTTCCTCGGCGCGGGCCTTGCGGGCATAGCCGGGCTGGGTCTTGGAACCGCCTGTACCGGCCCGCTGACACGTGTCGGAACCGGTACCGCAGCACGCAACCTGGATGTTGAAAAGGTCGAGACCGTCACCGTTAAGATTCCCTACCGCCCCGCACCGAACAGGGCGATGAGCCGTGAGCTTCCCCACTGGCGCTATGTCGAGATCTTCAGGGTCTTCCTCAGGTCAGGAAAGGTGGGGATCGGAGAGACCCTCCTCTACTACACCTGGGGAGTCAGCAACGCCGACCATATCAAGCGCGTGCTGGGAAAAAACGCGGCCAACCATATGTGGGACGATGGCCTCGGCGCGGGCCTCCAGGCCGCCCTCTTCGATGCCGTCTCGCAGACCCTTGAGGTGCCCCTCTACCGCCTGCTTGGCAGAAAGGTGCACGACACGACACCCCTCTCCTGGTGGAACATCGATATGTCGACAGAAGACATGGCCGCTGAATGCAAGGAAGCCCTCGACAAGGGCTACCTCTCCTACAAAACCAAGGGGCGGCCCTGGTTTGACATCTGGAAGCAGGTCGACACCGCCGCCAGGGTGGTTCCCGATGCCTTCAAGATCGACATGGACTTCAACGACACCCTGCTCACCGCCGAGCACGGCATGAAGATCATCAAGGACCTGGAGAAATACCCGCAGGTAGACATCTACGAAACGCCGATCCCACAGGGCGACATCGAGGGCAACAGGAAGATCCGCGAAGCGACCCGCGTTCACATCGCCATGCACTACGGGAATCCCGCTCCGGAGGTGGCGGTTCGCGAAGGAGTCTGCGATGGATTCGTCATCGGAGGCGGTGCGTCGAGAGTCATGCACCAGGGCGGCTTCGCCACCGAGGCCGGCCTGCCCTTCTGGCTCCAGCTGGTCGGAACCGGCGTCACGGCCGCCTATTCGCTGCACTTCGGGGCGGTGCTGGGGCAAGCCAGATGGCCGGCCGTCAATTGCCACCAGCTCTACACTCACTCGATGCTCTCAAGCGATATCGAGGTAAAGGACGGCTTCGCCGGGATCCCCGAAGGACCCGGGCTGGGCTACGAGCTCGATGAGGACGCCATCGAAAAATTCCGCGTGGAGAAGCCGGCGCGCAGACCTGATCCTCCCCGGCTCATCGAGACCTCCTGGCCGGATGGCAGGCGAATGTACATCGCCAACAATGGCCAGGTGAACTTCATGCTTCGCCCCGGGCAGAAGGGAGAGCTCCCCTGGTACGAACCCGGGGTTGACACCCGGCTTGTCAAAGATGACGGCTCAAAAAAGTGGGAGCGTCTCTACAGCGAAGCGCGCAAGGGCCCCTACCTTACGAAGCCTTGAGAACGGTAGAGGAGGCCTTCTTCCTGCCCCCGGCCTTCTTCTTCCGCTCTTTCTCAGGCTTCTGCTCCTGCCCACTCACGCTCTTGTGCGCCTTGACCCGCAGCTCCGTCTCGATGCCCTTGTCTCCCTGCTGAAGCATCCAGGCGTCCAGCCGGCCTCGGAGTGAACGCTCGAGATCCTCCAGCAGCGGGTCCCCCGCCAGGTTTTTCTGCTCAAATGGATCGGTCCGCAGGTCGTAGAGCTCGACCTCCGGCCTGCGCTGGTAGCCTTCGACGATCTTTCGCGCCTTATCATCCGTCTTCGCCAGTTCCACCCATGAGTTCCAGTACCCGCCCTTGTCTCGTCCCCCGATCAGAATGTTCCTGAAGGGTTCGGTATACTTCGGGTTCCAGATATATTTATGGGTCGCCGTCCTGACAGATCGAACGGGATAGCAGGGAGACCCGTTGATGATTCCCCGGGTGGTGTGCACACCGAAGACCGCGTCGTGATGCTCGTCGGTCGTCCCCCTGAGTACACCGAGAAAGCTCTTCCCATCGAGCCCCTTCACCTCCGCCGCCCCGGCCGCCGCCAGCAGGGTCGGTACGACATCGACATACTGCACCATGGCATCCGCCACGCTCCCGGGCCTGACCTTCCGCGGCCAGCGCACCACCAGGGCCACATGGAGTCCCATGTCATAACAGGTCCACTTGCCGCCGGGGAATTGGGCGCCCTGCTCACTCGTATAGATGAAGATGGTGTTCTCCTCCCGGCCGCCTTCCTTAACAGCGGCCATGCACTCGCCAAGCTCCCGGTCAAAATCAGTGATCTCGGCGTAATACTTCACCATGGCCTGGCGGGTCTGCGGAGTGTCCACGAACCTGGCCGGCAGCTTGACCTTCCCCGGATCGTAGGCCGACGGATCGCCCTCCGACCAGGGGAGGTGAGGGCTGTGCGAGGTGACGACAAGGCAATAAGGCTGGCCCTTCTTGCGCCCAATGAATTCTCCCATCTTCCCCCGGGAGACTTTCTCAAACGGGAAGGAGGCCGGGGGACCAAAATGTTTCTTGCCGCTCAGGCCGACTCGGTAGCCGCGCTCACGCAGAAAATGCACGATACTTCGCGTGCCGGCCTTCACCTTGCTGTGGTTGGGGTAGGCGCCATTACGAACTGGAAACAGGCCGGTGTAGAGCTGCTGCCTGGTGGGAGCGCACATCGCGGTTGCCGTGAAAGCCCGGGTAAAGCGCATCCCTTCCGCAGCAAGCCGGTCAATATTGGGGGTCTTCACCTGCTTATTTCCGTAGCAGCCCGAGTCGCTCCAGGTCTGGTCATCCGCGAGAACGATGACAATATCCGGAGGAACAGCAGTCTCCTCCTGTCCCCGGGCGGAGAGCGGAGCCCAGCAAGGAAACACTACCAACAGAAAATAAAAAAGACCTCTTGTCATTCGATTCGTACCTCCGACTCTCGTCATGCCGCCGCTCAACCGGAAGCTGGCGTCCCAACCCCCTCGCGGACGGCGATCTTACCTGAATCGTTAGCCCCCCGCCCCCAAAGACCGCCCCCGGCTCGATCATAATTGAGTTTTTTTCAACAGCAGGCTTTGAATAATGCGGCCGGATTACCTATCCTGATCTCTCACAAAGAGGGTCTCGCGGGACCTGCCCGGGATTTTTCGATCTGGCTCCAGGTGTGCCGGAAGAAGACCCCGGGATTCAAAGGATGCATATGGTCAAGAAGAAGAAGAAGTGGCCCAGCGCCAAGGGAAAGGGAGCCAAGGCCAAGAAGAACATGCCCACAGCGGCTCCCGTTCGCGAACGAAAAGAAGATGATGACGCCATCGAGATTGACGGTACCGTCGTCGAACAGCTCCGCAACGCAAACTTCCGCGTTGAGCTGGACAACGGGATGGCCGTGATGGCCTACACGGCCGGCAAGATGCGGAAGTTCCGTATCCGGATCATGCCCGGCGACAAGGTCATCGTGGCGCTCTCCCCATACGACCTCACCCGAGGCCGCATCGTCTATCGTCACAGGTAGCACCCGCGGACCTGCCCCTGGAAACGATCTCGCGATTTCACCTTTGAAATCAAGCGAGACTTATTCTTCAACGGCGCAGGCGTCCGGACAGCCCTCGATCCTCACGCACTCGAGCCCGAGGGCCGGCGGATTGCCTCCCTGGAAGAGGAAGCTGAGAATATGCACGGCATCGGTGATGTTCACCGGGCCGCTGCCATCATTGTCGAGCAGCGTTCGGTTGCCTTCATCCTCGAGACCGTTCTCTCCGCAGGGCAGCTCAATCCCGTTGGCCTGGAAGAGGAACTGGAGGAGCACAACGGCATCTGTGATGCTCAGGCTTCCATCCTGGTCGAGGTCGCCTCCGACCTGGAGCCCACCCCGCGGCTGTGGTTCCTCGCCATGCGTTCCGGGAGTTCCCAGGAGGACAGCGCTCGGTCGCCAGGAGGCGGCCTCACCAAGAGTGTCAACCGGAGCATCAGAGCTCACGTTAACCAGCGAGAACCCCTGCCCATCGGTGATCGGCTGCCAGGTCTCGGTGTAGACGAATTCGAAGATGGGCGTCCCGAGGGGACCCAGCAACTGGATCGTCTCGCTCCTGTCACTCAGGCTCCCCCTGTACTCACCGATAATCGTCGGGTCCTGTCCATAGCGGGCAAGGAAGGCCGCCGGTTCATTGACCAGCACGACGACCTGTCCGGGAGCAAGCGTTCCAACCAGAGCATCATCAAAATCAAAGATGACTCCCCTGCCGAACCTGACCCCCGCCAGTGAGATCTCCTCATCTCCGATATTCTTCAGCTCAACGAACTCCATATTTGTCTTGGAGAACTCATCGTTGGGATCCTCCTCGAGCGTCGGCTCGAGAGAATGGTACATGAGCTCGGTCAAGCTGAGGGTCGGTATGGAGGTCACGTAGGTGGCCTCGCTGATCGAGCTCCAGACTCCCTGGCCAAATCTGGCGCGGGTCCTGACAACCGTATTCCCGGTGATGGTGATCGGATCCTGGTAGCGAAGCGCGGTTGCCGAGGGGTTGTTCCCCGAGCGCGGGTCGCTGCCATCAAGGGTGTAGTAGATTGTGGCGCCCGGCGCGCCGATGAGAATTTGAACCTGGGTTCCTGAGTCGACCAGTCCTCCCTCGGGCTCGAGATGCGGCGATTCGATAAACTGGGCATCCATCCAATTCCCACGATTCGTCAGCCAGGTCTTCAGATGGTTGACCTCGCCCTGGAAGCTGCCAAAACGCGGCCTCACTCCGGTCCACTTGTTGAAGTTCCGGGTGGCGGCCTCGTTGAGCATGGATCCCCAATCATCGATAAGGGCCATGACCTCCTCATTCCCAAGAGGACCGCGACGCAGCTCATTCCAGCGCGCCCGGTAGGCCCGCGCCCAGGCGCTGTCTCCTACGGGGGGCTGATTTCCGAAGAGCGGACTGTACCAGCCAAATTGGAAATACCGAGTCCCTCCATCTCCCCCGGAATTATTCCAGGATCGAGGATCGGCGGCACGCCCGTCATCAGCGCAGCCCATGGTGCGGTCAAAATCCCAGATGGGACCCATCTGGAGCGGTCCTCCACGGTCCTTGAACATATAGCCACTGAGACGAAAGGCGTCCACATTCTTGGGATAGACATTCAGTATGTGATGATCGATCCAGGAGCCGACATCGATATAGTCCCCGTCATTGGCGATAATCGTATTGGCATTGAGAGATGATCTCAGGCGGTTGCAGTAATTACGCAACCAGGTGGCCTGCTGGGTGGTCTTCTCACGTTCCTTCGGCTCAACCCAGCGGAGCGTCAAGCCGCCGGCGCCGGTGAGGCCGGAGTCGCCCGGATCCGGGCGATCGACCTTCATGATGTAGCCGCCGCTGACATCCGGCTCGGCATTGTCCTGCTCGGTCAGCTTCGCGATATCCACCCGTCCGCTGTTTCTCTTGATCTTCTCCATGAAGACGTAGACACCCCAGTAGCTGGCGGAAGAAATAGGCCCAGCCCTGGTGTGCAGGTAGCATTCGACGAATCTCGGACGAGCCGCCCAGCGACCTGAGCGATTGCTGAGCTCGTACATGAGGGCGTTTCTCATCAGGGCCCGATCAAAATTGTAGGGGCCGTACATGACATAATCGGACTCCTCTGGAAATTCGAAAATCTCCACGTCCTTGTCATCTCCTTCGGAGTTGCGGGCCTCAAAGGTGAACGACAACTTCTGCCGGCCGCCGGTACTCGAGCCCCTGCGCTTGAAGGCCGTCTTGCCGATATAGTGGGGTTCATCTGTCAACCTAACCCTGCCATCCTCCCCTGGCTCGACAATCAAGGCGTAGCCCTCGGTCCAGCTCTCACTGATCTGCCGGCCGAAGGTATTGACGATAACCACGGGCAGGTTAGAGGAGAAGTTGCTGACATTCGCGTGGAGCAGCAGATAGGTCTCCCGCTTGGCCGGACTGGGAAGCTTGCCATCCTCAAAGGCCCTGGCGATGATCTCGATCGCTCCGTCTACGACAATCGGTTCAGAATAAACGGTCGAGGTCTCATCCGGGACCGAGCCATCCGTGGTGTAGCGAATGACGGCATCCGGGGCCTCGGTGCTCAGCTCCACTGTCGGAGACCCGGTGTAGGCACCGCTCTCTCTCGAAAATGTGGGTTTCTCCGCCACGTTCTCAAATCCCTCGTTATTCGGAGCTCCCGGGGACGGCGCATCGAAATGCTGCCGGGTAGCGACCTGGATGTTCCCGACCACCACGGTCCGGAGCCTCGGATAGATAAGAAAATCATTGCTCGTCTGCGAGGTGTTGAGCCCATGAATCGCCAGCACGTTTCGACCCTGGCGCAGGCTGGAAATATGATCGGAGAGATCGAACTCAACGTAATCGACCGCGAGACGATCGGCATGACTGGAGTTCGCATCGGAGTCCCAGGTCAACGCTGCCGCGGAGGGAGAATTCGCGCTGGCCACCAGCTCGCCGTTCAGGAAGGCTGAGAACCCATCATCGTAGCGCATGTCGAGCACCATCATGTCAAGCTCGGCAGGGTTCTCAATCTGGAAATCGTAACGAATGTAGGCGGTCGGGTTTACCCGGTACATCTCCTCCAGGAAATCCGTTCCAATCAGGGCCTGGTAGCCGGGTGGACGGCCCTCGAAGCCGACACCAGAGGTGGTCTCGGCCCAGCCGCTGTCATCAAAATCGAACGCTCGCCAGGTGTCGCCAAGAATATCGTTCTGAGGCACCAGGGCGCGAACCGGTGAGCCTTCACCGAGCGGCTCGGCAAAAACCGAATCGGTCGCCATACCGTAGGATGCGTCTTCGATCTGTTCAGGTATCTCGGTATACCCAGAAACGACGGACGAACCATCCGGCGTGATCAGGACGAGGATCTCCCCACCGTTACGCTCGATGCTGAAATTCGTATGCAGCTCGGAACCGGCACTCCTGCGGTCCTTTCCCGAAGCGAATACGACCAGGAACCTGCCGGGCCCGAGGGTAACCGCAGGAAACTGCCATTTGGCCAAATCCTCAACGCTGTCGGTCAAATAGTAGCCGTTCAGGTTGACCGCGGCATCTCCGGAATTAAAGATCTCGATCCAGTCGGTATATTCCGAGTCTTCATCCTGGATGGTGCTTTCATTAAACGCCTGGAATTCCGTAATCAAGAGCCCCTGGGCTGAGGCGGAATCAATACCTGCAAAAAAGGTAAACACGCAGAAAAACAGCCAGAAAGGCCGCGGTCCGAATCGAAGCGGGTTCATTTCAAATCCTAAAGTTAATTTCTTTAAACACAGAGGCCGTCCACCACCACAGGACCCGGAAGAGTCAGCTTATTATCTTCCCAATATAATTCTATACTACTGGTGGTAGATTCGTCGACAAAGGCTAAAAGCGCCTCCTGAGCGGGAAGAAGGCCTTTTTACCTGTTTTAATGAAGCCAGTTGCAACAAATGCTGCCAACTGCTCTCATCTGTCGCTTCCAGGCGCTGAAACTGGCGGAATCTATGGCGAAAAACCTTCAACAGATACTTGAAAGCCGCTTCTCGATCAAAGAGCTCTATCCTCTACAAGAGCTGGTCATCAGCCACATCATGGAGGGGAATCAGGCCCTGGTGGTCATGCCAACCGGTTCAGGCAAGAGCCTCTGTTTCCAGCTTCCCGCGCTGGCGCTCGACAAAGAAGGCGTGACCCTCGTCTTCAGCCCCCTGATCGCCCTGATGGAAGACCAGGTCGCCGCGTTAAAGAAAAAAGGGATTGCCGGTGAGTTCATCAACTCGACACTCGACGGCAAAACCCGAACAGAGCGCTACCAGGCTCTCGCGCGCGGGGAGTATGAACTGATCTACGCCACCCCAGAGCGGATGTACAAGCAGGAATTCAGAAATGCTCTCAAAGAAATCCCCGGAGGAGTCAAGCTCCTCGCAATCGATGAGGCTCACTGCATAACCAAGTGGGGTCATGACTTCAGGCCAGCCTACAGCGAGATCGGCGACTTTCGAAAGATCCTGGGCTTTCCCCAGACGATTGCCCTTACGGCTACAGCCACCAGCCAGGTAAGGAAGGACATTCGGGAGGTTCTTCAACTGGATGAAAAGAAGCTGAAGCTGTTTGCCGAAGGAATTGACAGGCCCAACCTCGACCTCGCAGCCGTAGAGGTCTGGTCCGACACCGAAAAATTCGAACAGATCCGGGAGCTCGCTGAAGATGGAGGAACGGGAATCGTCTATTTCTCACTGATCAAGACGCTCGAGGAACAGGCTGATGAGCTCCGGGAGGTCTGGGGAAACGACCGGATCGAGATCTACCACGGGAGACTTTCCCCAGCTGAAAAGAAGAGAATCTATGATCGGTTCTCTACCTCGAAACCGGAAGATGGACTCATGCTTTTGGCCACCAACGCGTTCGGCATGGGTGTCGACAAGCCCGATATACGCTATATCGTTCACGCCCAGATCCCGGGGTCGATTGAATCCTATTACCAGGAGATCGGCAGGGCAGGCCGTGATGGAGAGCCGGCCCGATGCCGGCTCCTCTATGAAGAAAGCGACCTGGGAATCCAGCAGACTTTCATCGATTGGATGAATCCATCCGCCGACCTTCTGGAACTGGCGGCCCTGGAGGTTTCCAATAGTCCCAACGGATCAATCGATGCGGATGAACTGCGCGAAAAGTTGACAGGACGCAACAGGGGAGACAGGCGTGCGGAGTACTGCCTCATCGGTCTCGAAAAGAGGGGAATCATAGAACAGGCTGACACGGCGGAACGCTACCGTTTCATCCGCAGACCGGTCGATGGAGATTTTTCACGCTCGGAAATCGAGGAGAAGCGGCAGCGGGACCTGAGAAGGCTGCTTGACGTACTCGAGCTGGTTCAATCGAATGATATACGGGCCCGCATCCTGGATTACTTCGGCCTCGACTGAGTCCGCCCGAACCTTGTCAGCCGCAGGTTCAGCGCCGTCCGGCGGCGCCAAGCAGATCGTCCACCTTGTCGATCAGCTCTCCATGCAGGTTATACACTTCGGCCGAGACCTTACCGGCTGAAGCATCGATCATGATAATGTTTTCCTGGGAGGAATAATAAAACCCTCTGCGCCGCTCGGCCGGATCAGCCTTCTGAGTCCAATACCTGTTCCAGGGCGTATCCTCCTCGGCGTAGAAAGGAGCGCCCCCTCCCCCATTGACCAGGAACCAGGTGCTGAACTTGAGGCCGGGAAGAGGGGAGCAGGTCTCCTTCTTATCGAGGTCGATCTTGCCGCTTTTATCCTTATCGTCCTTATCGAGTACCCCGACCGGAACCTCTTTCGTCACCAGGAGCCGGTGGTAGGCATGCTCATCGGCGCCCAGGACCGCTGCCACCTTGCGGCTATTTGAAACCATGGTCACAAACCGGTTGCGAACCTCGACAATGCCACGCTTTTCAAGAGTCAACTTCCCATCCTTGAAAACCCCCGCACGCATAGTGTTGTCGCCAAGGTACCACATCGAATCATCCAGGTGTCCTCCATTGGGAAATACGGGTTCCTGGGCGATAAGAAACACGTAACTGACCGAGGGGTCAGCCTCGGCCTTTTCCAATTCGGCGCCAATCCAGCTCAGTTGATCCTCCATCAGATAGCCCTCGGGTGAACCGCCATAGAGCATGGGCTGGTTCGACATCCAATAGTTGTTATTGAAGACGATCGTCTTGACGCAACCGTATTGAAAAGAATAGACGTTCTCCTTGTAGGTCGGCCTCCTTGGGTCCGAAACCTCGGGACCGTTCAGCGGGTGGTCAAACCAGCGCGCAAAAGCCGCCTCCGTACTCTCAGTAGAGTAGGGCCAGCGGTCGACCTCGACACCGTATTCGCTGTCATCTTTGAATACCCGCATGAGCGCCTCATGGTTACCCATAGCGGCGTAAACAGGCCTCTCGCTCCAGAAACCGAGGGTGGCCTGCTTCCATGCATGCAATTGCAGGTCAAAGTCACTGGGGACCGCCGTATAGCCGCTCACCAGGTCGCCGCCGACAGCCAGGAACTGGGCTCCCTTGGAATAGGCGATGCTGCAGAGCCTCTCCAGGGTCGCGTAGTTGACTCCCATATGCTTGTTGAGACTCCCTCCGTAGCCAGCGCGTGTGTCACCAAGGTAGGCAAAACGGACCTTCGCGTCACCTCTCTTCGGAGCAGTCGTAAAGCTGGCGCCGACGGTAGCGTACTCTCCAACCTGGATCTTGTACTCATAAGTCGAGGAGGGCTCGAGCCCCGTGACAACAAGTTCATGCTCCAGGCAGGGCTTGTCCTCTTCGAAAACCCGCGGGTCGCCTTTGCCGTCCGAGACAATCGCCTTTCCCTTGACCTTCTCCTCACTGATGAACGAAATCGTTACCCTGTGAGGGTTCTCACTCGAAGCCTGGTTAATGAAGGGCCCGCCGATAAGCCCGGGAACACGCAAATAGAGTTCGCCCTGCTTCTTGAAAGCGACGAGCGTGCTATAGGTTCCAAGAAACCTGTCCTTCCCTTTGTCTTCGAGAAAAACCGTAAAGAGCACACCGAGTTGGCCCCTGTCCGTCCATCTCTCGCTGTTTTTCGATGGCACGAGCAGGGAGCCGATATCGAGAACTGCCTTACCGCCCAGAATTGTTGATTGGAGCCTGTACCGGCGATATTTAAACCCGGTTTCATTCCCCTCAAACGGATAGGGGCCAGCCTCGACAGTCCCGTAGATTTTACCCGGATCGACCTTCACCCCATTCGTGAGCTGCTGCACATGTGAAAAATCGACCTGCAGCCCCTCCTTGACGCCCCCCCGAACGACAGCCTGGAGCTGCGCGGAATCGAGGTAGTTGGTCACGCCTGATTCGTAGGCCGTCTTCTCACCAAGCTTCTCAAGACCTTTCCTGTCAACAGGAAGCTCTGTCTCCTGCGAGAAACAACACCCGGGAAATACCAGGGGCGCCATCGAGAGCAGTGGAACAAAAAGGAGCCGTTTAGAGAAAGAAAGCTGTGACATGAAAGAATAATGGAAGAGTTCTGAATGGGTTGAAAATTAAACACCAAAAAAGCCCAGATAGCCCGTGCACACAAGTTCTTTTTTGCCCGGGATGGATTCAGCTTAAAATGCACTCTGGAATCTCGCTGGCAACAAAAAGGGCCCCGTTCAATTACGGGGCCCTTTCCGTCTTCTGCAAATTCGACTGCCTTAGAAGGCCGCCTCGTCACAGAAAAGATCGTCTACGGTCGAATCGAAACCGCGGGAGGGGAACGGCTGCGGCAGCGCTCCGCCACCATTGAAGAGGTGGCTGAGGAGCCGCATCGTATCCGAAATATCAACATTTCCATCATCGTTGGCATCGGCGGCATCCATGCAATAGGGACGTGCCTCGCCCAGAAAGAGGTAGCTGATCACAGCGACCGAATCGGAAATATCGATAACCTTATCTTCATTGACGTCACCGCGAATGAAGCTGGCATCGTGGGGGTTAGCTACGCCAGCAGCCTCACCTTCGACATCCTCTTCAGGGGCAGCTTCGTCGCCACCTTCGTCAGCGGCTTCTTCAGCGACTTCGTCGTCGGCGTCGTCGGCATCGTCGGCCTCGTCATCATCTCCTTCTCCACAGATCGCATCGAACCTGGCGTCTGCATCTTCAGGAGAAATACGGTCGGCTTCAATCGCCGCATCAAGGCGCTCACGGATGCTTTCACAGTCCGGTTCACCTCGGCCGTTGCCTTCGCCACGAGCAGGAGGCCCGGGGCGTTCACGATCGTCGTCGTCGTCGCCCCTGCGGCCACGATCGTCATCGTCGTCTCCACGGTCGTCTCCACCACGCTCGCGCGGGTCGGGACGGTCGTCTCCACCACGCTCACGCGGGTCGGGACGGTCGTCTCCACCACGCTCACGCGGGTCGGGACGGTCGTCTCCACCACGCTCGCGCGGGTCGGGACGGTCGTCTCCACCACGCTCGCGCGGGTCGGGACGGTCAGCTCCGCCG